>DATFET010000383.1:0-5832 GCA_035250835.1 Anaerolineales bacterium | reverse complement strand
TATGAGGAACGTCGTTCATAGTTTCTTTGCTTTCATGATAAAGATGTTCATTGGTAATAGCGGCCACTGTGGTCAGAGTTCATAGCACTCAGATTTTCAATGCCTCGAATAGTATGTTTAGTCATTATGCCAGACAAGATGACCTTCAGTATTGCAGTTCTCGATCAGGCGATAATGTATTTTCCTCTTAGTATACCTATTTGCACATGGGTGGATTCCCTACTCTTTTGATAGGTGCCTAAGTCCGGAAATCCCGTATGGACAGGAAAGAAAATCATTCTCAGCCAGGCTGACAGCAGCGAGTAAACGCAACAATGTTATTTTTTTTCACAACCGATGGGTGACATCCATCCATGCGGAAAAGGAAGTTGATCTGAAATAATAAGGTTAACCATAAGATTTTTCGAAAGGTTGCCTTATGTCTGTACGGTTAAGCGAAAGCACAGAAATGTATCTTAAAGCGATGGTGGAATTGGGGCAGGGGGACAGGGTGGCAGTGGGACGCCTGGCCGGGCGTCTGGGCGTGACAAATGTCTCTGCCAATGAGATGGTCCACCGCCTGACTGACCAGGGACTGGTTTCGCATTTGCCGTATAAGGGCGTGGTACTGACAAAGACAGGCCGGGCTGCAGCTTGCAGTGTGTTGCGCCGCCAGCGATTATGGGAATGCTTTTTGTTCGAGCACTTGAAAATCGAGTGGGCCAAGACCTATGAGCTGGCCTGTTCTCTCGAACACGCCACCGCGACGGAAGTGACCGAAGCCCTGGCTGTTTTTCTGGGTGACCCACAGTTTTGTCCGCGCGGAAACCCTATCCCTTCTGCAGACGGTTCATTCATCCCGTTGAACGGAATTCCGCTTTGCGATGCACCGGTCGGTTCGAAGGTGCGCATCCTGGCTGTAAATGCCACCGAAACCAAGGTACTCAGGCACCTGCAGGAACGTGCCCTTTTACCGGGTTGTGAGTTGACTGTGGTCGAAGCGGCGCCAATGGATGGACCACTTATGCTGCGAATGGGTAGGAAAGATATAGCCCTGGGTTTGCAGCTCTCAGAGTTCGTAATTGTTGAAATCATCGACGGTTAAGTGCTGATGCCCGCCACCATGCATTGAAACCTTCGAATTTAAAAAACTCATATGTGAAGGAGTCTTATGTCTGAATCAACACAGCTCCACCTTCTGCGTCCTGGTCAGCGTGCGATCATCTCTCATATTAAAGGGGAACGAGCATTACGCAGGAGATTCATCGAAATGGGGATACTCAAAGGCGAGACTATCCTGATCGAGCGGCACGCTCCCCTCGGCGACCCGATCGAGTATTTTATCAAGGGATATCACCTTGCCCTGCGCAAGGAGGAAGCCGAGCAGATCGAAGTCATCCTGCAGGGAGCTACCTATGGCTGACCTGAGGATTGCACTGGCAGGGAACCCCAACGCGGGCAAGACAACCATCTTCAATGCGCTGACTGGGTTGCACCAACATACCGGAAACTGGCCCGGCAAAACAGTGGAGAAAAAAGAGGCTGAGATCGAACATGATAGCCTGACCATCAACATCGTGGATCTGCCAGGTACATACAGTCTCACAGCCTATTCACCGGAAGAGATCATTGCCCGTGATTACATCATCGGAGAAAGTCCGGACGTGGTCATCAATGTAGTGGATGCGACCAACCTGGAGCGGAATCTATATCTCACTGTGCAATTACTCGAACTGAATGTCCCCGTTGTGCTGGCTTTGAATATGAGTGATGCACTTCAAAAAGACGGCGCGAAGATCAACGTCGATCATCTCTCGCAGCTGCTTGGCAACATCCCGGTCGTTCACACCTCCGCCAATCGCGGCAAAGGCATTGCGGAGCTGATCGCCCGGGCTGTCAGGATCGCCAACAAAAATTAGAGAGACCATGACCATCACCTTCCCACCCCTCTTTCAACTGGATTACGGCGGCAAGATCGAACGCGAGATCGCACGGGTCATCAAAGCGTTCGAGGAAATGAATTTCAATACAGGACCTTATTCCAGGCGCTGGCTTGCGATCAAGCTCCTCGAAAAGGATGCAGATATCCTTGAACGCATACAAGGCATGAATGGCGGCGGGCAGATGATTGCCCTGGCAAGTGAACGCGCTCAGCATGTGGAGTCCATGCTCGGCGAGGATTTCGACCTGCTGATTGCGGACGGCCGCTATGGATATATTAACGGCGTCGTGCGCCAATCGCTCCACCGTCCCCTGATCGACCGCACTACGCTCACCGACCGCGTGGACAACTTTGTCACCCACAAATGGCTGGGTCTGCCCGTGTTCTTTGCAATCATGTATATTGTCTTTCGCCTCGTGATCGATGTCTCGGCTCCCTTCCTGGACTGGATCGACGCGGTGATCAATGGACCGATCTACAGCTGGATCGCATCCCTTCTGGACCTTATCTCAGCGCCGGCATGGATAGAATCCCTGCTCCTCGACGGGATTTTGGCAGGCGTGGGCGGTGTACTGGTATTTGTGCCGGGGCTGTTGATACTGTATTTCTTCCTGGCATTACTGGAGGACTCAGGCTATATGTCCCGCGCCGCTTTCGTGATGGACCGTTTCATGCGCATCGTTGGTTTGCATGGCAAATCGTTCATCCCGATGATCCTGGGATTTGGCTGCGCTGTCCCCGCAGTGTACGACACGCGGACGATTGCCAGCCGCCGCGACCGCGTCCTGACCGCGCTGCTGGTCCCGTTGATGTCGTGCTCGGCGCGGCTGCCTGGCTTTCTTCGGCGCGAAGGCAGGCACGGTCATCTGGGGGATGTACGCACTCGGCATTGTGATTGCCATGCTTGCAGGTATGGTCTTCACCCGCACCCTCCTCAAACCCGACGTCTCGTCTGCGTTCGTGCTGGAACTGCCGCCTTATCGCCAGCCTGCTCTGAAGAGCGTCCTCATCCACATGTGGGAGAATACACGCGAGTTCATCCGAAAGGCAGGGACGATCATCCTGATGGTATCGGTTGTCATGTGGTTCCTGTTGAACCTGCCCTGGGGTGTCACGAACAAGAGCGAATCCTATTTCGGAAAATTCAGCGCCACAATTGTTCCGCTCTTTGCGCCGCTTGGGTTTGACAACTGGGAAACGGCCGGCGCGCTGGTCTCCGGCTTTATGGCCAAGGAGATCGTCGTCAGTACCATGAGCCAGATCTATCTTGGAGATGGCGGAGTGGAGGCTGCTGACAAAACGACTTTCCTCGAAGATATTGTTTTCATCGCCCGTGGATTTGTAGAGGCCGCCGCCAGTTCAGCCAAAATTCTTTTGAGCATCCTGCCCGGCGTGGACCTGGTGGATGAGGAGATACAGACAGAGGATACTGCGCTGAGCCTGGCTTTGCGTCAGCAGTTCACCACTATGAGCGCAATATCGCTGCTTGTCTTTGTTTTGTTATATGTTCCCTGTGTTGCAACACTGGGAGCGATTAAGCACGAGTTTAGTACATCCTGGGCGGCAATCTCCGCCATCTACCAGACTGCCGTTGCCTGGATGGTTGCTTTCCTCATTTATCAGAGCGGGCTGCTGCTGGGGTTTGGTTAAGTCCATGCTCACACAGCTTGTCAGCCTGCTGGAAAGCAAAGAGAACGGTTTGAGCCTCGCAGAGATCAGCCGCGCCATGGACGCCCAGCCCTCGGCAGTCATGTCCATGATCTGTTACCTCGTGCAAAAAGGGCAACTGATCGAGGTTGGACCTGATGGGGGATGCTGCAGCACCTGCGGGCTGGAATCCGCATGTAACCTGCTGGCAGCGCGCGGCAAGAGATATATGGCTGCACCAGAACAGCATTGAGGGCACTTCCGCCTTCAATGCTCCAAACTCCCTCCTTGAGAAATACTGCTTACTTCCTGCGCCAGAGATGGCGCAGGTCCTATTTTAAATTGCCCGCAAGAAGAAAAATACAGAACAAAAATACCTTGAAAACGTTAGAGGTTTTGAAATCAGAAGAATATAAGTGCTTCAATGCAAAAGATTTATAATAGTTTTATCAGCACGTTCCCAATCTCTCCAATCAGTTTCATGGATACGTTTTCGATCTTGAAGTTGCCACTCCCACTCTCAACTTAAGGAATCTGTTTTGGAACATGCCACTTCTTCATTGACCGGCTCGATAATACTGGATCTTGCCATCGTATTCATCTTGGTACTGGCGAACGCCTTCTTTGTAGCCTCTGAGTTTTCACTGGTCTCCGTCCGCAAGACCCGTATTGATCAGCTTGCTGCCGAGGGCAGCCGCTCAGCAGCTGTAGTCCAGCGCGCCGTTCGTGACCTTGACCGTTACATTGCAGCTACCCAGGTCGGTATTACGATTGCATCACTACTGCTGGGCGGACTCGGCGAGCAGACACTGGAGCCCCTTCTGTCTCCACTTTTCAGCTGGGTACCGGAGGGCTGGCTTGGGATTACACAGGCCGCGCTGGTGGCAGGCTTTGCGTATTTCATCATGACAGCTCTGCACGTGATCATCGGCGAACTGATGCCCAAGTCGATTGCACTCCAGAGGGCTGAACAGACTGCGCTTGGGATCGGCCGTCCCATGGCATTCTTTGCCGTGATATTCTCACCATTGATCTGGCTCCTCAATGGCATCGGCAATTTCCTTCTGCGCCTGCTGGGCTTCCATGCTGCTGAAGGACACAGCCAGGTGCACTCTCCCGAAGAACTCGACATGATTTTTACTGAGTCTCACAGGGGCGGTGAGATCAACCAGACCGAGTTCGAGATCCTGCATCGAGTGGTCCGCTTCTCAGATACAACCGCGCTCGCCATCATGGTTCCCCGCTTGGAAATGCAGACATTGCCGAATACCATGACTTACAGCACATTGGTCGAATTTTTACAGAACCGGCCTCACACCCGTATTCCGGTCTATCAGGATTCACTGGACAACATTGTCGGCATCGTAAATTCCAAAGACCTGGAGCATTTGAACAACAGGGAACTCTCCCAGGAATTGGAGAGATTAAAGGTAGTCGTTCCTGGCAAGCAGAACGGTCAGCACGTACAGGAGGGCAGCCAGCCAGCCGCCAAGAAAACCCTTGACCTTACGCCGTTGGTATTCGAGGCTGTCTTCGTGCCGGAAACGATCCGCATCGACAGGCTGCTTGGCGAGCTCAAAAAGCGGCGCCAGCAGATCGCCATTGTCATCGATGAGTACGGAGGCACAGTTGGACTCGTGACACTGGCAGACCTGTTGGAACAGGTATTTGGAGATTTGCCTGATGAAGCTGAAGAAACCGAGCCGGAGATTGTGAAGCGGCCCGATGGCAGTATTCAGGTAGCGGGAGGCGTGAGTATCGATGAGGTGAATGAACTCTTTGGTTTTGGTTTTCCCACTGACCACGCTGTTACGATGGCCGGGCTGGTCCTCAATGCCCTGGGACGGATTGCATCGGTCGGGGATGAGGTGCAAATCCATGGGCTTCGTTTACGTGTCGAGCAGGTTGACCGTTTTCGCATCGCCACCCTCGGACTTTTCCTTCCAGCAGACAATTCCTCCGAATCTTTATCTGCTGATCAGGAAGATTAGTTCATTTTGAGATCAGGGATCCATAACGCACAAAGACCCCGGCGATGCGGGGCCTTTGTACTAACGGAAAGAATTAGATGGCGTCCTTGAGTGCCTTGACCGGGCGGGGCTTGATTACTCTACTCTCTGGCTTGGCTTTGAACATTGTTTTCTCTTTGGTGAATGGGTTGATCCCTTCACGCTCAGGGACAGCCGGCTTAGTGACAGCGGTCAGCTTGACCAGACCGGGGATCACAACCTCGTTCTCTGCCTTGAGCTCGCGGTAGACAACGT
>DATFET010000373.1:0-4971 GCA_035250835.1 Anaerolineales bacterium | reverse complement strand
AGTATCTTCTTCCCCCTGGCCGGGATCGCTCTTGGTGCAGCTGGCGGTGCTCTGGTGGGAAAAACCATGAACACCGGTCTCGATAAGCAATTCATCTCGGATGTCCAGGAGTCATTGGGACCAGGCAACTCCGGCATCCTGTTTATCGTGCGTCATGAGAATGTCGGCCTCCTGATCACAGCCCTCGAACCCTACAAGGGAAAAATCTTCCAATCCTCATTCGACTCCGAAGCAGAGGAAGAAATACGCAAGTCGTTAAAGTAAACGCAGATAGCTTTTCTAAAATAGGTTATATAAGCGCTTCAAGAAATTTTTCCTGAAGCGCTTTGTCATTTCTTTTTGAATTCTTCCTAAGCCATGGAGTAAAGCGGATGAACACATTCAGGCGGATTCTGGCATGGACCGTCGTGGTCCTCAGCATTATTGGAATTCTGATCTGTTCCCTCGGGGTCATGGGCGCCTGGCTTATCAATGCTCCGCTGACAGATGGTCTCCTGAAATTAGTTTCAGCGGCACAGGCGCCTCTCTCCTCCGTTGAGGAGGTTTTGTCACGCAGCAGCACAAAAATTGAGGGTGCCAGTGCATCTGTTGACTCAGTCAGCAAGTCCGCATCCCAACTGGGCGACAACTTCGAAAACAATTCGCCGATCCTGGACCGGATGACTCAAAAGTTGAGGGAGGAGCTGAGTCCAATTGTTGAGGAGATTCGTGAAGCCCTGCTCCCAATCCAAGAACTTCTCACATCCGTCAACAACACGCTCGAGGCCCTCAATACTTTGCCCGGCGTTGAGCTTCCTACTCTCACACCAAAAGCAGAAGCTCTTAATGAGAGGGCCGGTACCGTGAGAGATTCAGTCCAGGAATTGGAGACGAATATTTCGGATATCAAATCGGGGGTTGTGGAAAATAGATTGGTCCCATTCATTGACAGAATCGACCGCCTCGCAGGCTTACTAGCTGCTTTGGAAGAAGAAGTAAATACGGATCTGGAGCAGCTACGAGACCTTCAAGCTGCTCTCGCAAACGTGCAGGCAAAGATCCCATCCGTGATTGACGGTATATCAATCGCATTTTCAATCCTGTTTCTCTGGCTCGTCCTGGCCCAGGTCAGCCTGGTCTTCGTCGCAAGACTATACTTAAGAACCGGCCAGAGGGTCTGGGAAATTATCCCTCCCGAAAAATCCTCTGAATCGGCACCGCTCGCACCGAGTTCCTAGATCGTTGCGGTTCAGCCCTGCATCTGACTCTCTACACGAGAGTCGGATCTACGACTGCGCTTTTCCAGGTAATAACCGATGGCAAGTGCCAGGATCAGCGCGGCGATCGCAAGGACCGTTAAGCCGGAATATTCATGGTAGTCCAGGAGAATCACTTTCCTGGCAACGGCAATCATAGCCACTTCGAGCACGACTTCCACATGGACGACGTGCTCGGATAAATAAGCTTTGATTGTCTCCAGGAGCTCGATGCCGATCAGGATCAGCAGTACATAGCCAAAGATATCAAGCAGACCGACATCATCCGGCAAAAAATCACCTGCGGGGAGGATGGTCGTTACGATCGACCCTACCAGCGTCAGTGTTGCCAGGATGATGATCAAGACCATGATCAGGATCAAAATGGTGACGATGGATTTTTCAAAGAGGTGGAGAAATTTTTTCATGGGAATTCAATCGGTGTTCAACAAGGTGTGATTTTCTGAGACCTGGTGAAGAGAACCATATCGCTGTGCGTAGACGCGAGTGAGAACCGCGCCGAGCAAAAAGATCTGCGCAAAATAGTAAAATCCGGTCAGTATTACCACAAATGAGCCGGCAGCTTCGAGGGCTGAGGCAAAGCTGGTATTCCTTATGAAAAAAACGATCAGCCCTCCTCCGAGCGTCACCAGAGAAGCTGCCACGGCAGCCCCTGCCCACACGTCTCCCCAGGCGATCCGTACATCCGGCAGCAGCTTGTACATTACTGCGAAGGACAGCATGGCCAAACCGGTAAAACCCAATAATGTGAGAGAGAGCTGGAGGCGGTCAAATGTAAAGATGGAACTCAGCCAGTTTGAAAAAAAACTTAAAGCCGCGCCAGCGATCAGCAGCAATCCCACTGTGATCACCATCAGGAACGAGAACAACTGCTTACGTATTGTCCTCAGCATGGCACCCTGCGAGGGATTGGGGATTTTCCATACGGTATTGAGAACGTACTGCAACTGGAAAAATACACCCGATGCGGCGAATAGCAGGACGAAGAAACTGATCAATGAAATCAGGAAAGAGCCCTCGGTCGGCTGCCTGGCAACATTTTCAAGCATCTCCTGAACGGCGAGGGCCAGGCTGGGTCCAAACACGGCCTCAAGACGAGCCAGGAAGCGGTCCATGGCTTGCCCATCCCGAAAAAAGATGCCCACAATGCTCAAAGCAATATAGATCACCGGCGCAAAAGAAAAAAGACCAAAATAGGCCAGCGCAGCAGCCAACTGCGCCGGCCTTTCTGATATCCAAATGCTGTAGATTTCTTTGAAAAAATCTACAAGGGAGAAGCCCTGTTCTTTTGGAGGAGTAGGGCTTGCCATATCCACTCGCGGGTTAATTTAACCCCTTGAGGTCCTGCACCTGCTCGCGCCAGCCTCGCAATAGGTGATGGACGTTTTCCGCACCGACAATGGGCGTACCATCGTATGGGAGAACGACCGGGCGCAAAAGGAACGGGAAGCTCTGCGGTCCTCCCATGCCTCCATGATGGCTGACCTGATTTTCGAACCCGGGCATCTCCTGAGTCACCGGATCGAAGACGGTGCTGACGACCAGGTCCGGACAGTTCGAAAAACTGGTCTCGCGGCGGAGGTGATGCGCAGCATTCGTTCCAAAGGCTGCCAGCGGATCGACATTCCCCTCCACACGGCCATCGGTCAGATAATGGACGCCCTGCTTCCCGATCACGATATCCCCTTCCGCTTCGGTCCTGACGAGGATGAAGCCAATCCCGGGATTATCCTTCAACCCGAGGATCAGTTCTGGATAGGCATCCTGAATTTGCTCGAACGTCATCCGCTGGGGCGAATCGGTGAAGTAGATCAGCCCGGTGCTGCCCGACCCCATGACAACGACTTTTGCCTTTTGAGCCTCGGCTTGCTCCTTATCGGAAGATAATTCTTTAGGCCCAACTTCGACTGTGCCTTCCTTCGTCCGGCTCTTTAACATTCTCCGAATCAGGCCGGCTGTGCGGGTATTATCGTTTGCCGACTCACTGGCGAGCGCGTTCAAGGTATCCCAGTTGTCCTTGTGAGAATCGGAATAGGCGACATCCGCCTTGATCAGATCCTTGACCAATTCCTCAAGGGTACAGCCATAGGCCGCCTTGAACTGTGGGCCGATGGTCTGTCCGTGATCCGAAAGGACAACGATGTGATAAGGCCGAGGGGCACTCTTGAGTACATTCTCGATACGGGCAAAGTAACGATCCGTTTCGTACAGCTCTTCGAAGGCTTCCGGCGAATACATCCCGGCAAAATGAGCCAGATCATCGTATGCGGAATATAAAGCATAGATCGCCGGCAGGCCGCGCAGGACGTCACTGATCACGGTAAAGGTCACCAGGTCATGCAGGATCGGCCCCAGGAAACCCCGCAGGAAGGCGTATGCAAAATTGCGGGCTGGCGCCTGAAATTTATCCTTCCGCCGTCTTTGCTGGAATGCCTGCCACCATTCCTTGATCACCATCGTGAGAAAGCGTGTGATGAGTCGGGCGACAACGTAGGGACTGAAGAGATAGAAATAGAAACCGGGACCCCGGCTGCGGTTTCGATTACGAATCGTGCTGAACGTAAGCATGCTTTCTGTTGCATCGCCCGAGAACATATTGCCGCGCGACGAGCCGCCATCTGAACACAGGCCGTTCCCGCGGCTCAGTCTCGCCTCGATCGCGATGGCGTCTTTGGGCAGCCCGGACATAACGATCCGCTTCTGCTCACGGTCCCACCAGCGGTAAGCCGGGACGTCCGTGTTATTCCCCAGCAGGATGCCGCTTTGCATCGCGCCGGTCTGGGCGGAGAAATCGGTCTCCCATCCCACTACCTGGTGCGTGCCCTGATCGATCCACCGTTTGACCGTTGGCAAATGACCTTCTTCGAGAGCACGACGAAAGAGCTTCTCACTCAGCCCATCGATTTCGAGGAACAGGAAACCCGGCACATCGGTTTTAGTGGGTTTTCCACGCCTGGCGACCATGCTCTTGATCACAGTGCGATCGAACCGCTCATCTTCGTCGAGACCTAACACTCCGCTCAAGATCGCATTGACAGCCGTCATCCAAAGCGAAAGCCAGATGGCCGTGCCGAGATTCTCAATCGTGATGCCAATGACCTGATTCCCAAGCCAAAAGATAAGCAACCCATTTAAGACAAAGGTGAGGATCGGGAAGAGCCAGCCTGGCAGCCATGAAAATAAGCGGACGAATACCCACCAAAAAACGGCCTGGGCAACGGCGATGACAACCGTGATTACCAGCAGCGAGCGCAGTGAATCAGCCTGGAATCCTGACAAGAGTTGCGACAATATGTAGAGAGCAATTACATGAGCGATGAAAACTGCGACGAGTTGAACCAATTGCTTTCTATATGAAACTTTCATCATGTTCCTCCACAAACTGAAATGAATCCTTTGGAGAGCGGTCTTAATCCATGGGATCCCTTGTTAGAGCATAAACAATTATCCGCGGACTGTCATCCTCGAATCGATGAATTCCTCATCAAAAATGCTCAAGATTTGTGAAGTATACCTCATCCAATGTTGAGAACCAACGCATGATGATCGGTCAGGAAGCGCTGGAAATACCATCCCGCGCTGGAGTGCTCGATCGGGATAATATCAGCCGTGACGCTTGTCTCCTCTCCCTCTGGCCTGCGGTAGAAAAAGTAATCCAAGGACATTTCCCACTTCGCTGGAACCAGCGGAAACGGCCGATACGTAGGACGGGGAT
>DATFET010000353.1:0-8441 GCA_035250835.1 Anaerolineales bacterium | reverse complement strand
GGACATGCGCAAGAAGCTGAGTGAGTCCCTCAAGCGCGCCTTCCGGCCCGAGTTCATCAACCGTCTGGATGCCGTGGTGATCTTCCGCTCCCTCAACAAGGAGGATATCCAGAAAATTGTCACCCTTGAGCTGGACAAGGTTGCAGAACGCCTGAAGGAACACAACCTGGTGTTGACCGCCACACCCGAAGCGCTCGCTGCGCTGGCGGACCTGGGCTACGACTCGGAATTCGGCGCACGTCCACTGCGACGCGTGATCCAGCAAAAAGTGGAGGACCCGCTATCAGACAAGCTGCTCGGCGGCGAATTCCAAAACGGAGACGCTATCGAAGTCACCATGAATTCTGAAGGCGAAGTGGTGCTGGAACGTGCCCCGGTAGTCAGTCAGGAAGAAGCGCCGGTAGCGTAAGAACAAAAGATTGAGAATTAGAGAGCAGAGATTCGTCTCTGCTCTCTTTTTGTTTGGAAATTCTCTTGTGTTGGTGAACCGCTTACATAAGCAATGCCGAAGGATCACAATCTTCACAAGGTTTTTAATAACGGCTTTGAAGTAAAATCAACAAAGTAAATACCCGTCCGAATCCGGCAAACATCCATTGGCAAAGCCATGAATCATCTTCCATCCGGCACCGTCACTTTCCTCTTCACCGACATCGAAAGTAGTACCAAACTGGCGAGTGAACATCCCGATACATGGGAAAGCGCGCGGTCGCGGCATCATGCCATTTTGCGCGCCGCCATCGAACTCCATAACGGGCATGTCTTTCAAATCATCGGTGATTCGTTCTGCGCCGCCTTCCACACCGCTGGTGACGCGCTGCGCGCCGCAGTTAAAGCGCAATACGATCTTCATCACGAAAAATGGCCGGACGGCCTCATCAAAGTGCGGATGGGGATTCACACAGGCCGGGCGGAGATGCAGGAGAATCGCGAATACCACGGATATGCTGCGTTGAGCCGCGTCCAGCGCGTGATGTCTGCAGGGCATGGCGGGCAGATCCTGCTTACGCTCGCCACGCAGGAACTGGTGCACGAGGAATTACCCGATGGCATCCAATTGCGCGACCTGGGCGAATGGCAGTTGAAGGATGTCATTCGCCCGATGCGCCTGTATCAAATCCTGATGGAAGGCCTGCCTGCGGACTTCGCACCTCTTCAAGCAGCGCCCGCCCTGGTCTCCGCGGAAGTTACAACCACGTCCCTGCTGGATCGAATCGTGCGCGGTAAATTGATCGGGCGCGAACGCGAGTTGATGGACGCGCATCTGTGCTGGCAGAAGACCATCGCCGGCGAAGGTCAGGTCTTGCTGATCAGCGGCGAGCCGGGAGTCGGAAAGACCCGCTTTACGCGTGAACTCGTTGAGCAGTTGAGGAACAGCAGCGCGACCGTCCTCACTGGTGAATGTTACGCTGAAGGCGGCGCGCCTTATGCACCCATCGCCCAAATCATCCAGGATGCCTTTGCACAAAATCCGGCGCTCCCCAACACGCTGCCGCAATACGTTCTCGCCGACATTTTGACTCTCGCGCCCGCCCTGCGCGTCCGTTATGCCGACGCGCCGATCAACCAGCCGCTGGATACGGAAAGCGAACAGGAAAGGATCTACGACAGTATGCTCGAACTGTGCGCGCGCCTCTCGTTTCGGGTTCCCCTGATGCTCTTCCTCGACGACGCGCATTGGGCCGACCCCGGGACTCTGTCCCTCCTGCGGCATCTCGCCCGCCGCAGCCGGGCCGGGCTTCAGACCGCGCGCCTGCGCTTGATGATCGTCATCACCTACCGCGAAGTGGAACTCGATGAAGCGCGCGCCTTGAACGAAGTCCTGCTCGATCTGAACCGTGAGCGTATCGCCACCCGCATCAAACTGACGCGCCTCAGCAGGGAACGCACTCATCACATGCTCAATGTGATGTTCGCCGAGGAGATCACGCCTGAATTCCTGGATGGCATCTATCACGAGACCGAGGGAAATCCCTTTTTCATCGAGGAGGTTTGCAAGGCTCTGATCGAGAGCGGCAAACTGACCTATTCGGAAGGTCGCTGGCATCGCCCCGGCATGGACGATATGCAGATCCCCCAGAGTCTGCGGCTGGCAATCCAGGCGCGCGTCGGGAGGCTCCAACCGCAGGCGCAGGAGGCGCTGACCCTTGCCTCTGTCATCGGCAGGGAATTCGATTTCGACACCCTGCTGTACTCCAGCGAACCGCAGGACGAAGACCTGCTAATCGAATCCCTGGAATCCGCCACGCGCGCCCAGTTGATCGAGGAGGTGAAGGGAAAGAGCGGGGAACGGTATTCCTTTGCCCATGCCCTGATCCCGACAACGCTGTATGAAGGCATCAGCAGCCGCAGAAGAAAACGCATGCATAAGCGGGTGGCTGGCGCCATCGAGAAATTGTCCCCCAATGACACTGAAAGCCTGGCTTATCATTTTTCTGCAGCCGATGAGGCGGGGAAGGCTGTTGAGTACTCGCGCAGGGCAGCCCGTCGTGCCGAAGCGCTGTACGCCTACGACGCGGCAATCCAGCACCTGCGCGCTGCGCTCGATTTCGTCGAAGCGGACCAGCCCGGACTGCGCCGCGAACTGCTCGAGCAGCTTGCCGATATCCTCAGCCACATCCACGAGGGAGTCGAGGCAATTCCCCTCTATCGTGAAATCATCTCTTCGCTGGATCCGAAGGACGACCCAACCGATGAGATCAAAATCCGCCTGCATCGCAAGATCATCAACGCCATCCCGCGCATGAACCGCTGGGACGATATCCAACGCTTCGAAGCGGATTTGAAGGAGCACGAGGCCGAGGGATTCAAGCTGATCGAAAATCGACCTCCCCAGATCGAGACAATCCGCTTTCTGACAGAGCTTTCGTATACGGCCTGGCTGCATCGTATTCCTCAGGACTGGGACTCCGCCGAAACATATGCACGCAACACTGTGGCGCTGGCCGAGCAATTGGGTGAACCGATGGAGCTTGCAGAGGCGTTGAACGCGCTGAGCAACGCTTACGGAGGGCGCGGGCTGTTTCGCGAACGCGTGGAACTCGAATTGCGCCGGCTGGGCCTGATTCGCGACCCGCGCTTTACAGACACAAACAAACGTGTCGATGTCCTCAACCAGGCGGGCGCGGTCCTGGTCTATGTCGGCGAATATGCCCGGGCCATGCCCCACCTGGTCGAGGCGGAAAGGCTCGCCTCCCAGACCAGGGATGTGGACCAATTATTGAGCGTGCTGCGCGTGCAATCCCACTGCCTGTACCTGACCGACCAGTGGGACGAGCTGATAAAAATCGAGGCGAAGTGGCGTGCCCTCGAAAGGCAGTATCCGAAATTCTTCAGGGTGGTTTTTGGAAGCTGCTTTCAAATCGCCCTCAATGCCAGCGTCCATGCGCGGCGCGGCGAAATGGAGCAGGCCGCGAGCCTGCGCGAGGAGGCCCGTCTCCTGATGATCGGCGTGGATGGGACAGAGGAGCGCTTCGGGCGGGACAGCTACTACTGACTCTGCCAGCCGCTGATGGCAGAGGGCGAGTTCGCCCTCGTTCAAAAATATCTCGAAACCGCCCTGGATCGAACCGCCTCGTGGGTCGGCGAACATGATCTGTATGCCATGCTGGCGGATGCCGCCGTGGGGCAACGCGACCCGGCCGCGCTGCAAAAATATGCACCCTTGGCCGGGGAATTCGCCTCGCGCTACGACCACAAGCTGTATCAAGCCATTGCACAGCGCGCCCAGGGTGTGGCCCGCCTTCTGGCCGGCGAATATAGCGGGGCGGAATCAATGCTGCATCAGGCGCTGGATTCGTTCCGCAGCCTGCACACCCACTACCAGGTCGGGCGGACGTTGTTCGAACTAGGGGAATTGGCCGCCGGGCAATCCCATATTTCCATAGCCCGCGAACATTTCAGCCAGGCTTTGAAGGCATTCGAAGCCATGGGCGCGCGGCCGGATGCTGCCCGAACTCGGGAGAAGATTGCAATGCTTTAGATTTTTCCATTTTGGTTCTCCAGTTTCACTGCCCGAGCAGGTGGACCGATCCATGCCGGCGCGGGCATTTCAGGGGAGTTGGGGTAGACTAACCCTCCAGGAAAAGAGGAAGCAATATGGACACGAAAACTCATTGGGAACATGTCTATGAATCAAAAGCGCTGACGCGAGTCGGCTGGTATCAGGAACATGCCCGGCTTTCACTGCAATTCATTCAAAAGACAGGCGTAAATAGAACCGGGAATATCGTCGACATTGGAGGCGGTGCCTCCACGCTGGTGGATGACCTGCTGGCGACCGGGTATGAAAATATCACCGTGCTGGATATCTCTGCAGCCGCGTTGCAGCTTGCCCGCCAGCGACTTGGCACCCGTGCAATGGATGTAAATTGGATCGA
Organism: Anaerolineales bacterium; assembly: GCA_035250835.1. Lineage (GTDB taxonomy): Bacteria > Chloroflexota > Anaerolineae > Anaerolineales > Villigracilaceae > Defluviilinea. The sequence goes on along the minus strand of DATFET010000353.1, from coordinate 4,062 downwards.
GGCGGATATTACACAGGCAGATTTACCCTATCAGGCCTTTGACCTTTGGCATGATCGGGCTGTGTTCCACTTCCTGACGCTAGTGTCAGACCGCCAGCGCTACATAGAGACTGCGCAGCAGGCGGTCCGAAAAGGCGGGCACGTGATTATCGCTACCTTCGCCCCGGATGGACCAGATCGTTGCAGCGGGCTGGATGTGGTCCGCTATAGCCCGGACAGTTTGCACAATGAATTTGGCGAAGGCTTCGAATTGCTGGACAGCACGCAGGAATTACATCACACGCCGTTTGGCGCCGAGCAAAAGTTCATTTATTGTTATTGCCGCAAGTATTAGGAACTGCCAAAAGGAATTCGAAATCTATTCGGGGAATCGTTTCCAGTGCCTTCGCTCGGATGACAGGTTTAGCGATGAAATCAGATCATAATTGGCTCCAGCATTGGATCGAGCGGGTGCTTTCAAGCGTAGCCCGCATTGGTTCAGACCCTCACGATGAAGACGATATCCGCCTGCAAAAATCTCTGCTGGTTATTTGCGCCCTTCTGTTTATGGCTGCGGGTTGGGCATGGGGCTTGATGTACTTCTTCTTCCGCGAGCCGCTTGCGGGGTCGATCCCATTTTCTTACGGGGTCTTTTCCCTGCTCAGCATTCTCTACTTTGCGCGAACGCGTCAGTACGCCTTCTTTCGTTTCAGCCAGCTTCTATTGATTCTGCTTCTGCCGTTCCTGCTCATGGTAATACTAGGCGGGTTTATTAACGGCAGTGCTGTTGTCCTGTGGGCATTGATCTGTCCCTTAGGCGCGTTACTTTTTGATAACTCGCGCCATGCCTTGTACTGGTTCCTTGCTTTTGTGGGTCTTGTGATTTTGAGTGGGTTTTTGCAGCCCTATGTACGTCTAAGTAACCATCTCTCGCAGAGCGTCGTAATCTTTTTCTTTGTGATCAACCTGTTAGGTGTAAGTTCTCTTGTTTTCCTGATGGTGTCCTATTTCGTGGGACAGAAGAACATGTTTCAAGAGAAATCTGAAACGCTCCTGTTGAATATTCTGCCGAAAGAGATCGCCGCGATTCTAAAAAATGAGAGCCGAACGATTGCAGATCACTATGATGAAGCCAGTGTCCTGTTCGCCGATATGGTGGGGTTTACACCGCTTTCTGCACAGTTACCCCCAGTGGAAATGGTGGAACTGCTCAATGAGATATTCTCTTTCTTTGACTCATTGTTGGATAAATATAATGTGGAAAAGATACGAACCATTGGCGACAGCTATATGGTTGCATCAGGCGTGCCGCGCCGTCGTTCGGATCATGCCCAAGCCCTGGTTCGCATGGGACTGGAAATGCGTGATTATATTGCGTCGCATACGTTTCGCAATGGACGGTACGTAAATTTTCGAATCGGCATCAACTCGGGGTCGATGATCGCGGGCGTAATTGGCCGCCGCAAGTTTGTCTATGATGTGTGGGGTGATGCAGTGAACATCGCTAGCCGGATGGAGTCACACGGGTTGGGTGGCACCGTTCAAATCACGCAGGCTACTTATGAGTTGATCAAAGATGAGTTCGTCTGTGAGCTGCGCGGCACCGTGAATGTAAAAGGCAAAGGCGAAATGGACGTGTGGCTGGTGACATCTGCAAAAGAAAGCCCTTAGAAGAAAATCTATGCCCTTCTATAGAGATTATATCTACCCCCACCTCGTGGATATGCTGGGCGACCCACCACCTATCCGAGAAATTCGTCGACAAATTATTCCTCTTGCTGAGGGAAATGTTCTTGAAATTGGTGTAGGCTCTGGCGCAAATTTTCCCCACTACGATCCCACGAGAGTTACCAGGCTGTATGCACTCGAGCCAAACTCAGGGATGGTGCGGCTTGCCGAAAGACAGGCGCATCAAACAAAACTGAATATCGAATTTATCGATCTGCCCGGAGAACGCATCCCATTGGACGATGGGACCGTGGATACAGTTGTTAGCACCTTTACTCTATGTACCATTGCCGGGATTGGTGATGCAATTCAAGGCATTGCACGCGTCCTGAGACCAGATGGCAAACTTATCTTTTTTGAACTTGGTCTCTCGCCTGATCCTGCTGTCCAACGCTGGCAAAAGCGATTGGAACCAATTCAACATTGGCTATTCCAGGGCTTGTATTTGACACGCGATATTCCATTTCTACTCATGCAAGGTGGATTTCAGATCAGAGAAATACAGGCGGGATATATTGCCTCGTTTCCGAAGTCGTCAACGTATTGCTGGTGGGGTGTAGCCTCGTTGGATTCACACCATGGCATCCCTGTCAAAATGTGAATCCACTTAGAGACTGAAAATTCTCTCAAGCAAAAGATGACTAGCCCGCCGCGTTCTATTTCGATGCCCGGATGGTGACTCCCAGCGTGCCAAACTCGGCAGCATCAGACTGTTGCGGCGCGCCGCTGAACACATCCTTGCCCCAAACGACTTCAATATTTTTAAAACCAGCAGCCGCGACCTTCCGCTCGAGTTGAACTTTGAGCAATCCACCGGCAATACAGCCTGTCCACAAGGTAACGTCGCTTTTGGCATCTTCGGGTACCGGCTTCTGTAGGGCAATATCTGCGATCCGGATGCGACCGCCCGGTTTCAGAACGCGATACATTTCCAGCAGCGCCGCATCTTTATCTGGAACGAGGTTCAGCACGCCATTGGAGATGACCACGTCTGCCCACGCATCAGGGACGGGTAATGACTCAAGATAACCCTCGCGGAACTCAACATTGGTCATTCCTGCCTCAAGAGCGTTATTTCTCGCTTTCGAAAGCATCTCCGGCGTCATGTCCACGCCGATGACGCGTCCGCCAGGGCCGACCATTTGGGCGGCGATCAAGCTGTCGGCGCCAGCGCCACTACCGCAATCTACAACATGCTCACCGGGCTTGAGTTTGCCTAAGCTGAACGGATTGCCCGTCCCTGCCATTGACTCGATGGCGCTGGACGGAAGCATATCGAGCCATTCCTCGCGATAACCTAATATACTTGCGAGTTTGCGGCCCGTATGGAAGTGGAAGCCGCGCTCCGGTTCGTTTGCAACTGCCGAGTATTCTTCCCGAATGGAAGTGCGCAGTTCCTCGATGTTTAGATTCAGCCTCTGGATGACTGGGCTGTTCATAAAAAGTTTTCCTTTGCTAGTGGATCTGTGCTTCTGGTTGAATGGTAAGAGCGTAGGATGGATTATCTCCCTCCCGTTGCATGTTTTGCCCTTTTAGGCTGACCGTCACTGGAACCGGGTTGCGGATGATGTCGAGCAGCGGCGAGGTCTTCTGAACATATTCGCAAAGGGCTACGATCTTCTCGCGTGGCGCGTCGCTCTTTACCTGGTAAATTAGTCGGATACCTTCATAACCGGGACGAACTTCTTCAGAAAGCCCCAGAAAGGCGCGCAAGTCCAGGTCTCCTTCGAGGTCGAAGCTGAGGCTCTCGATGTTGATTCCCTGCGCAGCCGCGTTATAGATAAAGCCCACAGCCAGGCAGGATGCCAGGGCGTGAAGCACAACCTCCACCGCGTTCGGACCGGCATTGCCGCCGAGCAACACGGGAGGCTCATCTCCTTCCAGGATGAACGGTTTTGTGCGAGAAGCATCTTCCTGACCGGCGCCATAAAATCCCTGAATGAAGGTGCGGGAATGACCGCCGTCGAGCCACTCATTGCGGGCCCGAAATTGGAATTGAGCGAGATCGGGATTCTCTTTGATGGCGTTGACCGTAGCCACAAGCTGGTCTACATTCACACCATTGATGAGGGTTGGAGTTTGGGTATTCATGGTTTGATTTCCTTTCTTTATAGAAAGCAGATTTTAGATACCTCCAAGCATAGGCAAAAATCGGTCAAATGTCTCCACTCGAAAGAATGGAAACAAGAATGGAAAAAGCCGATCAGGTATGGTAGGATGGCTCAATACGACCCTATGTTTACAAGTATCAGTAGATCACGAAACAACCAAGAGAAGCCCGAAAACAAGGGTGCGGGCGTACGCCCGCACCCTTGTTTTCGGGTATCCTCTAAACTTTCGTGAAGTACTGAGTAT
>DATFET010000317.1:0-9468 GCA_035250835.1 Anaerolineales bacterium | reverse complement strand
CGGACGATATTCCAGGAATTGATAGTCCAGTGAAGCATAGCCTTTGGTTCGTGACTTCAGATCGTCGAAAAAATCCACAATGATTTCGGAGAGCGGAATTTCATAATCAAGCTGGACGCGGTGCGGCGCGGGATATTCCTGCTGCTTGAAGATGCCGCGCCGCTTTGTGACCAGCTCCATGATCGGACCGTAATACTCCGTGGGCGTGATGATCTCGATTGTCATCCACGGCTCACGGATCTCCAGGATGCCCTCATCGGGAAGCTCAGCCGGCGAATCCACGCTGATGACTTCGTTGTCGAGTTTGACGACCTCATATTCCACCGACGGCGCGGTAAATAACACGTCAAGATCGTATTCCCGCTCGATGCGTTCCTGGATGATCTCCATATGAAAGAGACCGAGGAAACCAGCCCGAAAGCCAAATCCCAATGCCTGGGAGGTTTCAGGCTGGAAGGTCAGGGAGGCGTCGTTGAGCTGGAGCTTATCCAGGGCGTCGCGCAGGTCGCTGTAGTCGTCAGCCTCCACGGGATAGATTCCCGCGAAAACCATCGGCTTGGGGTGAAGGTAGCCCGGCAGAGGCTCCGAGGCGGGAGCCGACGCGCTCGTGATCGTATCTCCCACCCGGCACTCATGGACGGTCTTGAGTCCTGTAGCGATGTAACCGACTTCCCCCGACCCCAGGCTTTGGACGGGTTTCATGCCAGGCGCGAAGATACCGATCTCCACCGGACGCAAATTTGCCCGGGTCGCGAACATATGCAGGATCTCGTTCGATTTGATCGTCCCTTCGAACACCCGCGCGTACGCGATCACACCCTTGTAGGAGTCGTAGTGGGAATCGAAAATAAGGGCGCGCAAAGGGACTTCGTCGGCGTCCTTCGGCGGCGGGACACGGGTCACGATGGACTCGAGGATCTGCTCGACGTTGAGGCCTTCCTTGGCAGAGACCTGGAGCACATCCAGCGGGTCGATGCCCAGCAGTGAGCCAACATCTTCGGCTACTTCATCGGGCCGGGCAGACGGGAGATCGATCTTGTTGATAACGGGGATGATCGTCAGGTCGGCCTCGAGCGCCTGGTAGAGGTTTGCGAGCGTCTGCGCTTCGATGCCCTGGGTAGCATCCACCACGAGGACTGCGCCTTCGCAGGCCTTGAGTGCGCGGCTGACTTCGTAGCCGAAGTCCACATGGCCCGGTGTATCGATCAGGTTGATCTCATACCTCTGATTGTCTTTGGCGGTGTAATACATACGCACTGCCGAGGCTTTGATGGTAACGCCCTTCTCGCGTTCGAGGTCCATGCTGTCGAGCACCTGCTCGGTCATGTCGCGTTCAGAGATGGCGCCGGTCAATTGCAGCAGCCGGTCGGCGAGCGTGGATTTGCCGTGGTCCACATGGGCGATGATGCAGAAATTGCGGATATGGTCGGTCATGGAAGCGAACGAAGTATAACCGAGATTATCATGTCATTCTGAGCGAAGCGAAGAATCCCGCCGCGAAGCGGCGGAGACTCTTCGGTCGCAAAGAACGCTTCCTCAGAGTGACAGGGCTTTCAGCACTTCCTCCGCATCTACCTTCCCCCAGTGATACTCTCGTTATTTTGCATACACTCCCTGGCCCAGTCGAGTTACCGGCCTGGTTTTTTGATTCCTGCCGCTGCTGTTTTCTGCCAGGTCATCGTGACGTTGATGCCTGCCTCGACGCTCGCTTTCGCCAGTACCGCGCCGCCTTCGGCGGTCAGTTTCAAGCCGAACTCAACGGAGATTGTATTTGGCTTCTCCGTGAGGGGCATTGCCTTGATGGTGGTAGCAGTCTTTTTAGCCATAGCACGCATCGTTGCCAGTGCGTGCTCGAGCGCCTGCTGGGACTTTTCGATGGCATCTTTGGGACTGATGCTGACACTCCGCACGCCGGCCACGGGTGCAAACTCCACCAGGATGACTTCATCGTCGTGTTGAACCTTGAACGCTGACATGGATTCCTCCTTTTCTGCGTTACATAATGTGTCAAATCAATCCGGGCTACATCTTCGCCAGCAGCTCCGCCTTCTTTTGCTGGAACTCCGCCTCTGAGAGCACCCCTTTCTGACGAAGGGCATCCAGTTTCTCGATCATGGATGGGATGTCGCTGCCGACACGGAACATTTCCAGGTCCGTTTCGTCGATGCCCAGTCTCTCCTTGGCATTCAACATGGCAGTCTTGAATTCGACCGGGTCAGCGATCTGGTGGAACATGTTCACGGCCAGCTCGCTGGCCGTCAGGATCTCCACATCCCCGTAGCCGAACATCCTCCCGAAAAAGGACTGGCTCATCTTCACATCGTTGACCTTCTCCAGGGATGAGTCCACCACGTCCTTGCCGAGCACGCCCGAGATCTGGATGACGCGGCGGTTCGTCACCAGGTAGGCGTTGTTGCGCCAGACCATGATGTCCTTGATCATCCCCACCAGCGGGACCAGCACCAGCAACATCCCGTAGAACGCAATCGGGTAAAACGCAGCTGCAAACAAAGACACCGCGATGATGACTACGATCAGGATCATTTCAAGGAAAATCCTGTTGAACAACACAAACCAATGCTGATGAGTTTCCAGCAGGATCTCTTCGTTCTCCCCAAGCAGGCCTCTAAGATAATCTGTTGCCATTTTGTCTCCTTTACCGCTTGCATCATCACAGGTATTGTAATCCAACCGGAGGGCTATGATGACATACCATTTTTTACTACGGCAGCGTCAGTGTGAATTCCACCGCCCAGCGCGAATCCTCACCATTCACAGTTGCATTGACATCCATCTCATATTCACCCGGCTGGACCGGCGCTCCTCCTGGCGTCCATTTAAAGATCCCACCCTCGTTGACCCACGGATTACAGGGACCATTTCCGCCAAAGATACAGTACGCTCTATTGACCTCGGTTATGCTGTAAACCGTATCGCCATCGGAATTTCTTACTGTAAAGTCGACCTCCTCCACACCATCATTTTCACTCAGCTCATTTCCATTGCTGAGGATCCTGAACTGGAATAACGACTCACGTGAGAATACACCCACGCATTGCAATCCGCTGTCCGGATCGATGCAGAAGCCGTTGCCATCCGGGTCGGAAGTTTGCGTTGTACCAGGCAGAGGCGGTGGAGGCGGGGTGCCAAAGTCCACGGGCGGTAAGGTGGTCAGGTCAATATTGCAGGAGATGTATTGGGGACCGGCGCTCACCCAGCCTTTGTCCTGAGTTGTTCGGTCCTCGACGTAAGCCCAGCTCCCACCGGGGATCCCCTGGGGAGCAAACCCCAGCGGGGTCACAAGGCTGTTGGCAAGAAGGGCTCTGATCGGCGGACGATAAGCAGTGCCAGGTCCAAATCGCAGGTTTAAATCCTGGAGGATGGTGCAGCTTGGCTCGGGACTGGCAGCGGTTGTCTCTGTGAATTGAACACCTTCGGATGTAAAAGTGGGCTGGACGACATCTGTCTGCGTCTCTGTGGGTTTAGGTGGGGTTTCCTGGGTGTCTGTTGCCTGCGGCGAAGAGGTAGAAGTGGCCGGGGGAGATGTCAGCGAAACGGAAAAGCTGCAGGATACATGAATCAGGACCGCCACCAGGTAAATGGCTATCCAACGGGAAAACCTGTTTTGCATCATTACTGGCCTCCGCTTAATTCCTCGTATATCTGTTGTACTTCCTCAAGGTTTGGCTGGCAAACTTTTCCGACAATGTTATTTTGAATAACCAGGTCTGGTGAATTTTCACCCTGAAGAATACATTGATCGAATGCATCAATGGATTTTTGATATGCGCTCAGCGCCGAGTCATAATCCTGGGTTGTTTCATGTGTTAGTCCCTGCCAGCGATGGGTCATACCGAGATATTCATACGCCTGGGCAAGATAACGGCGGTACGATTCATGCTCGGGGATGGCCTCCTCGAACACCGGGCGGCTTGATTCAATCAGCCGGATTGCCTCATCGAAGGCATTCATGGCAGCATCCACATCACCCTGGAGGAGAAAGATGGTCCCCTGGAGTCTGTATGCATTTCCCAAAGCCAGACGGGCAACGTCAGCCACGGGAGTCCCGTATTCCTCGGCATCTGGCTTTATCTCGATTACTTTCTGATAAGACTCGATTGCCTGCTCCACCCATTGCATGGCCTGTGGGTCGGGAACATCCTGCGACTCAAGCGCTGCGTCTACAAGCAAGTTTGCACGTTTCCGATACAAAGCACCCAGGGCAATGTATGCACGGGCATAGGTGTCATTCAGGCTGACCGCCTGGCGGAGAGATTCTTCTGCCTTCTGCCAAAGCTCTTCGCGGCGGTCTGGCTGCAGGTCAGAGATGAAGAGGTATTCGCGCCCGAGGAAGAACTTCACCAACTCGGATTGCGGTGCGGTCTCTTCTGCCTTCAGGAAAGCCGCCAGTGCGTCTTCAGACTGTCCAAGCTGTTCCTGAGCCAGTCCCATGGCGATAAACGCCAGGGCAGTCGACTGTCTCTCCAGCTCTCCCTGCACGCTGACGCCTGGATCTTCAAGATTGACCACCCGGATCGGCTTTCCAATTTGCGTATTGCCCTGGATATCCTCGAACTGGAATTTATCCTGCGGGGCAACCCAGAAATTAAGGACCAACTGTGGCGGATCTTCCCGCTTGTCGATATATCCATAGATCAACAGGTCGGCCTTGATATCGGAGGCCGTTTCCTCGGCGGTGGAGGGTTCTACCAGCCCCACGCTTGTAGGTCTGAAGAAGTTGCTGCGGTCCGGCCAGACCGACAGGTTTGCATCTTCTTTCTTAAGCTCATCCCGCAGATACGCGACAGCCCATTCGCTCATCTGCCTGCCGGTCGCGGACGGCTGGACCGCACCGTCCGAACCCATTTCGCCAAATTCAGCCACAGCAACATTGAAGATGCCGTTCATTTCGCGCGGCGCAAAGACTCCTTTCACAGCCAGGATGACAACGGCAATTGCCAGGACCAGTACCACGGCAGTGCCTGCCAGCGTGATTTGAACTTTGCGAGCGCGTGCAAGACGCTGGATTTGTTTGCCTTCCTCAACCGCGGTTTCCCGGCTAGCATCCAGGAATTCCTGTTCGGACAGGCTGACCAGATCGGTGTTGGCTTTCGCCCACTCCGACATCTGCTGGAGCCGGACACCGCGGTAGAGCGCGCCGGGGTCGCGACCCAGTTTGATCCAGTCATTGGCATCCTCCGTCAACTGGCGGTGGAGGATCAAACCCTCGCGGTTCTGGTTGAGCCATTCGCGCAGAGTCGGCCACTCGCGGATGAGCGCTTCGTGCGCCACCTCCACGATACGGGTATCGCCCGGTTCCAGCGTATCGGTGGTGATGAGCCGCGCGTCGGTCAGGATCCCCAGCACGGCATCAATGGTGAGCGGGTCAGTCGCGCGGGTGATCAGCTCGGAGAAGGCTGCCTTGCGGCGCGTGTCCAGTATGCCCTCGCCGATCTCAGCCAGTTTGATGAAGATCATGCGGGCGATGGGCTGCTGCTCAGGGGTCAACCGCTGACGGAAAACAGTTTCCGCCGTTTGGGCGATCGCGCCGTGGACTCCGCCGGAAGCAGTGTAGCCCGATACGGTCAGGACGCGCCCCCGGCGCCGTTTCCATGTTTCCAGCAAAGCATGTGAAAGCAGCGGCAGGGCGCCGGGCTCACTGCCGAGATCGTCCAGAATGACGTCCACCAGCCCTTCCTGCACTTTCCAGTTTCCCAGGGCTGCCGGCTGAAGGATGGCGCGCGTCAATTCATCGCGGCTCATCGCGCCGATGAACTCCTGGTTTTGAGAGACGAGCTCGCGCAGGCTGTCCTGAACTGCCAGTTGGGAATAGAAATCGGCTCGCAGCGTAAACAGGATTGTGATCGGCGGCGAATCGGCCGGGTCCACAGCCTTCAGCAAATTCTCGATGAAGGTTGTACGTTCATCATCCTGGCGGCATTGGGTGAAGATCTCCTCGAACTGATCGATCACCAGCATTAACCGTTTTTTGCCGTTCTGGGCCAGCAGGCGGCGGGCGATCAGATTAAGGGCACGCAGCTCCTGGGCAAGGTCTGCGCGCAGGGCCGCCGGCGCGCTGACCGATTCAGACTCGCGCGTCAGGACGGCAGCCAGCGCATCCAGCGGATGGGCGCCCGGGCTGAATATACGGATGTCCCACTGTCCGCTATCCGTGGGTGGCAGGGACCCATCTGTCAGGCGTTCGCCGTGTTGCAGGGCGGGGATCACTCCCGCGCGCACCACCGACGATTTCCCACTGCCGGAGGCGCCGATCACCGTCAGGAAACTGGTATTTGCAAGCCGACCGACGATTTTCGCGACGAGAGCCTCGCGGCCAAAGAAGCGGTCGGCATCTTCTACATCATAATATTGCAGTCCCTGGAATGGAGGCTCGCCTGGCTCAGGCGGCAGTTTCTCGATATCCCGGACTTCCTCGTTGCTGACAATCGTGGATTTAATATTAATGACCGCGCCGCGAAAATCACCCGAGAGATCATAATTATCCCCGCTGGAGATCTTGCGGCGCTTTGATTTGCCGGTATCAGGATCAGCCGGTTTGTCAGCTTTTTTGCGCCGCTGAGGTTTGGATGTTGAGGCTGGTTTTTTAGGCGGATCTGGATGGTCTGCCATAGTGTAGGGACTTTATAAGACAGTTATCACAGTGTGCCGGTCAATTTTGCAACTGCCATGACGATCTGTCCTGCAATGGTGACAACCGTCGGCATGACTTCTGCCAGGTTCTTAGCGGCCTGTTTTAAACCCTCCCCACTGATTTGCAGCATCGTTTTATTCGGTTTCTCTGACTTGGCAGTGTCGACCAGCGTTTTGGCAGTTTCGGCAACTGCCTCGGCCTGTTCCTCACTTTCAGCCGGGACTTTTTGCAATGCTTCGCTTAACTGCCCGATCAGGGCTTCCAATTCCTTGCGCGCCGCCTCATCTGAGGAGGGAATCTCGCCGACGCTCTGTTGAACGTTCGTCAGGGTGGACTTGATATTGATGATCGCCCCCCGGAAATCACCAGACATGTTAAATCGATCCGCCATATTCTCTCCTTTTCGGGTCAAAAAAGGGACTGATATGGTTATTGTAACATTTCAGGATGAAATTTCTCTCTGGTAAATTGCATAGTGCCGCATAATCTACTTAACTTGATATGGGAATTTCAATATGCAAATCCATGTAAAAAGTTGACTTATTAATAAGACCCGCGGTAGCTGGATATGCCCGCCTCTCTCCACTTCTGGGCGTGATTCCGGTAAAATAAGGGTATGCCCACCTATGACTTTATTTGCAACAAATGCAGCCAGCGTTTCGACCTGTTCCTGACCTACGCAGAGTATGGCAAAAAGACCGTCACCTGCGCGCACTGCAACAGCAAGGATGTGCGCCGCCGCATGACGAAGGTCCGCATCGCGAAATCGGAAGAGACTCGCATGGACTCCATGACGGACGACTTCTCCGGCTTCGAAGGACTCGAGGATGACCCCAAAGCCATGGGCCGCATGATGCGCAAAATGGGGAAGGAAATGGGAGAAGAGATGCCGCCCGAGTTCGACGAAGTGGTGGACCGCCTCGAATCGGGTCAAAGCCCGCAGGATATCGAGAAGGCGATTCCTGACCTGGGCGGCGATGCCGCCGGGGATGAGGAATAACCCCTGTGGCGACGCCGTCATCGCGGCGTCGCCACAGGGGTTATGTTGATAACGTTCTCTCGATCGTCTCGCGGTGTTCGGCAAAATGCTCGGTCGTATCGCCGAGCACCCACAGCAGCAACGGACGTTTCTCGGGGTCTTCGGCGTGGCGCGGCTTCATCAGATCTTCAAACGACATTGCCTCCAGCTTGGCGATCAGGACATCATAAGTCTGTCTGAGTTCGTCCAGCACATCTTTGCTGGAACGATCCTTGTTCCGTTCGAACAACTCGGGGTTGATGACTTCCATGTCCCAGCCGCGGGTGATTTCCTCTGGAAGATTCATGGCTTCGTGCGCTGGACGGCGATCCATGTGGTAGCCCATCAACGAATTCATCCATTCCGAAAGATGCGCCAGGTTATCCCTGGGCGACCAGCCGCCGGCATCCGGGGCGGTCATCTGCTTCTCATCGAGTCTTGCAATCACATCGATCAGCAAGCCCCATTCGCGTCGGATGGCGGTCATCAGTTCACTTTTATTTTCGGGAATCCATTGTTCCTCTGCCATTTGAACTCTCCTATGGGTTGATCAACTTTCCAACTTCAAGCATTTCTTTTCCTGACCTTTACGCAGGATGTACGCCTCACCCCGTATAAGCGAAGTTTTCTTCCCTTCCACCTTCACATATGCTCGATCGCAGACATAATGACCGGATTATCGTGGAAAAAATGATAATCCGCCAGCCAGTCATCCACGACCGACTGACCGTAGGCATCCAGCGGATAATGCGCTAAAAAATTGAACGGCGACACATTGATGCCACTGAAATGAGTCGTCTCGAGGGTATTCATATCTCTGGATGTCAGAATATTGGGACCACAGATAACCATCCCGGCGCTAAAACCGACCAGGGGCAATCCATTCTGGATTTTCCTCCTCAGGTATGGCATGACACCGCTGACATGCAGGCGCTGGTTGAGGAGAAAAGTATTCCCTCCAGGGATATATACCAGCGCCGCGTCGCGAAGTATATTTTCAATTTCACTTTGTGTCATCAATTCGGCGTTGATCTCGACCAGCCGCCCCAGTCGCTTGAATGCACTTTCATGGAGTCCACGCCATTTTTCGGCATACAACGATGCCAGAGGCATGTAGGCGATCACAGGATCATCCTTCTCTTCCAGATAAGGCCGGCTGGCTTCGACGACATCGCGAAGGTCATCTTTCCCGGGCGCGGAGAAGAGATGCAGATTCATAGAACAAGTGTACGGCAATTCAAAATGAAAAGCAAGCTGAAAGAGACTAAATTGTCAAAATAATGGGTTCGTTTTTCGTAACGATAATTGTATGTTCGAACTGCGCAGCGATGGCCCTGTCCAGGGTACGGAGTGCCCACCCATCCCTCTCTTCGACCACGCGCCCGATGCCTGTTGTGAGGAAAGGCTCGATTGCCAGGACCAAACCGTCGTTAAGAACGCGTCGGTCATCCGGGCGGTGGAAGTTCAGGATTTCCCGCGGACTCTCGTGCAGTCTGCGACCGATGCCGTGTCCCGTCAAATCATAGATGACGTTGTACCCGCGCTTCCTCGCCTCATTCTGGACTGTCCGCCCGATCCCGTTTAATGGACTTCCCGCCCTCGCCGCGCCGAGCGCCTTATTCAACGTGGCTTTCGTTGCCTCCAGTAACTTTTCCAATTTTCGGTCACGCTTCGAGACGACCATCGACGCGCCCGTATCGGCATAATAGCCGTCCAGTTCCGCCGACACGTCAATGTGGATCAATTCGCCCTCGCGCAAAATATGATCATCGGGTATCCCATGCGCGATGACAGGCGA
>DATFET010000300.1:0-3996 GCA_035250835.1 Anaerolineales bacterium | reverse complement strand
CCGTTTTGCATGATCGTTGCAGGGGGAAAACTCATAAATTCTTCACATTTTTACGATGAAAATCACATACGGATTGCCTATAATTCCCTTGCAATATGCCATAAACTTACCAAATCGACTTGGTATACTCCTTACTAAGGTGTTAGATGTCAAAAACAATCATGGTTGTGGACGATGAGAAGAGGCTGGTCTCGCTGGTCGAAAGTTATCTGACCCAGGAAGGTTATCACGTGGTATCTGCTTACAACGGCAGGGATGCCATCAATGTCGCGCGAAGGGAAAAGCCCGATCTCATTGTCCTGGATGTGATGATGCCCGAAATGGATGGGTATGAGTTTATGCGCCAGCACCGCGCCAACAGCAATACACCTATCATCCTGCTTACTGCGCGCGTCGACGACGAGGAAAAGGTGATCGGGCTGGAGGTGGGCGCGGACGATTACATGACCAAACCCTTCCGCCCGCGTGAACTGGTGGCGCGCGTCCGTGCGGTGCTGCGGCGCGCGGGAGATGTCAAGCCGGAGGCAAAGTTATTGAAAGCTGCGGACATCGTTCTGGACCGCGATGGACGCACCGTTGAAGTCGCGGGAAGGTTCACCGACCTGACCCCCTCCGAGTTCGATATCCTCTCCGCGCTCATGTCCGCGCCGGGACGAGTGTACTCGCGGCTCGACCTGCTGGATATCATCCAGGGCGTGCGTTACGAGGGCTATGAGCGGACGATCGATACGCACATCAAAAACCTGCGCGGCAAGATCGAGCCCGACCCACGCGCGCCTCAATATATCGAAACAGTCTATGGCGTAGGATATCGCTTCAGAAGAAGCTGAAGCAGGGCTCATGCGCTCCATCTCCACGAAATTAATTCTTGCCTTCCTGAGCATCGGCATCGTCAGCGTAGCCATTATCTTTCTTGCGGCGCGCTGGAATACAAGAGCCGAGTTCATCCGCTTCCTGAACGATCAGACACAATCTGAGATTGCCGCGGATCTGGCGGATTATCATCTCGCCAACGGTTCATGGAACCGTGTTGAAACCTTCCTGGGGCAAAGCAGGGGGGGACAACCTGGCATGGGACCCGGTCAACATATGCGGAGGAACCCGCCTTTCGTTCTGGTCGATGAAAATGGCGTGGTGATTGCAAGCAATGCAAAATTTCGACGAGGGGAAACGATCAGCGGGTCCTACCTGGCCGAAGGAATCCCCATCACGGAAGATGGAAGCGTGGTTGGCATTCTTGTGCCCATAGGCTACGACTACGAAGGATTGCCGCGTGAGCTGGAGTTCATCAATCGCATCAACCGTACATTGTTATTAGGCGCGCTGATCGGCGGGGTCATTGCTTTACTTTTGGGAATCTTTTTATCGCGCACACTGACCCGTCCCATCCGTGAGCTGACGCGAGCCACACATGCCGTCTCGGAGGGCGATCTTTCCCAGCAGGTGCCCGTGCGTTCCGAGGATGAGCTGGGCGAGCTGGCTCAGGCATTCAACAAAATGAGCGCCCAGCTCTCGCGTTCGGTCAATGCTCGCAGGCAAATGACTGCCGATATCGCTCACGAGCTGCGCACGCCGTTAAGTTTGATCCTCGGTCATGCCGAGGCCGTACATGACGGGGTCCTGCCGCCGACGCGCGAAAACTTCGAGATCATCCGCGACGAGGCGATGCGCCTCGAGCACCTGGTCAACGATCTGCGGACTCTCTCGCTGGCGGACGCGGGGGAATTGAGGATCCAACTGGAAAGGATCGAACCGCAACGGCTGATTCAGGAAGTTGCCTCGTTGTATCAATACCATGCCCACAGAAAGAACATTTCCTTCGCGCTGGATATTGCTGCGGATCTTCCAGATATCGAGGTGGATCCGGGACGCATGACCCAGGTCCTGACAAACGTCCTGGATAATGCCATCCGCCACACACCCGAAAATGGACACGTCACCCTCGGCGCGAAACCAGCAGGGGATAGGGTCGAGCTCTTCGTGCAGGACAGCGGACCCGGCCTGAATATCGAGGCTCTGGACCGCATCTTCGAGCGCTTCTACCGCAGTGACGCCGCCCGTCAGCGCGGGGATGGCGGTTCCGGGCTGGGACTGGCGATCGCCAGGTCCATCGTCCAGGCGCACGGCGGACAGGTGTCGGCGGAGTCGGAAGCGGGAAATGGATTGAAGATCAGGATCAATCTGCCCAGGAGGAACCGCTAGATCGGGATGTAAAAGCCTTGCGAAGGTTTTACCCCAACCTTCGCAAGGTCATTAGATCGAATCTTGATAATTTCCACACAATTTTCACACCGCTTTTCCATAGGGCCGTGCTACAGTTGTGCACTCGAATGAAAGGAAGTCAACGATGAAAAAGATTCTTCTCGGTCTCCTCATTTTAATTGTAGCCCTGGTTTTGCTTGGCGCGGTCGGGTATGCCGGTTATCGATATGGTTTCAGACAGGGCGCGCTTGCCGCTTCGGATGGCGACGCCCAATTCCTTATGCCGGGCTTCGGTCTGGGTCGGCAGCGAATGCCCATGCACGATTTTGGATTCGATGAGCGCGGGTTCGACCGCGGTGGGTTTGGCATAAGGCAGCGCGGGTTCGCCTTCGGATTTTTCCCGCCGTTTGGCTTACTGCTGCAATTGCTTTTCTGGGGCCTGATCCTATGGGCGATATACATGCTGGTCACACGCAGCGGCTGGCGGCTGACGAGAACAACGCAGACAACGGATACACAGCAAAAACAAACCCAAACAGAAGTACAGGAACAGAATCAGAGTCCTGAAAATTAATATTTTCTTATATAGTTTTGTGTAATAGCCAGCCGTTTGAATACATCTGCTTATCCAAATCATACGTATATGTGAGACGTAAGACCCTGGTAGCTCCAGGGTCTTATGAAAATGGCAGGAGCAGGCAATTCGAGGAGAGAAGTATGGATTTGATCGATCGAATCATTAATGCACTGACGGAATTGCATCCTATTCATCCGATGGTGGTGCACTTTCCCATCGCCCTGACTGGCGCTGCCTTTCTCTTCATCCTGATCGCCTACTGGAAGAAAAGTGCACCTCTAGAACTAGCCGCCTTCGCCAACATCATCCTGGCAACCTTGGGAACCATCGCAGCCGGGTTCACCGGCGTCATGGACAATGTGAACAACTATGAAGGCGAAGCACCCAATGCAGGTGCAAAGATCATCCTGGCAGTGCTTCTGTTAATCCTCACCGCTGGCACAAGCTTTGTCCGTTTTCGCAACCCGGATCTGTTCCAAAAAGCCAACCCCTTTCTTTACATCGCACCCTATGGCCTCAGCTTTGCCATAGCACTCGTGCTGGCATTTCTGGGCGGCGTCATTCTATACGGTTTTTAGGAGAAAAGTTCAAATATGGAATCGATGAAAATCAAGTTTGCTGTCGTGTTCCTGGTCGTGGGATTGTTAGCGGCATGTGCAGGCCCCGCAACGGACCAGCCCGTCTCACCGCCGACCGAGGAGCCTGCGGCCGCGACTG
The DNA here is from genome assembly GCA_035250835.1 of Anaerolineales bacterium. Classification (GTDB taxonomy): domain Bacteria; phylum Chloroflexota; class Anaerolineae; order Anaerolineales; family Villigracilaceae; genus Defluviilinea. The sequence goes on along the minus strand of DATFET010000300.1, from coordinate 500 downwards.
AAGCGCCCGCGACCCTCCCTGCCGCAGCGACCAATACATCCGCCCCGCCAACGACTGAAGCTGCAGCGACAGAGCTCCCGGCTGCCGGTGCAACCGTCAGCTTTGCGACTGATATCCTGCCGCTGATCGAAAGCCGCTGCATCAACTGTCACGGCGGAGATCGGACCGAGGAAGGCTTGAGCATGAGAACCCATGCCGAGATCATGACTGGTTCTGAAAATGGACCGGTCGTTACACCAGGCGATGCTGACAACAGCCTGATGGCAGAATTGGTGCTCGAGCAGAAGATGCCCAAGCGCGGACCCAAGCTGACTCCGCCACAGGTCCAGCTGATCATCGACTGGATCAACCAGGGCGCTTTGGATAACTAGTTTCAATGTAAAAGCCTTGCGAAGGTTGCTTCAAAAGCGTTCGGTATCCCTGTAAAAAACCTTCACAAGGCTTCTTTTGAGACTTATACATCCGAAACTAATTGGGTAAGACTTTTATAAACATGGCTT
>DATFET010000246.1:0-5387 GCA_035250835.1 Anaerolineales bacterium | reverse complement strand
CGCATCGGTGTATTCATGGTTGCCTCGACCTTACCGGGGGCGCCCAGCCCTGAATTTGAACGGCTTATGCTTCAGGTGGGCAATACTCGCCCCGGCCACCAAAAAATTTCCCTGGCGGATTGCGTCTCGCCCACCTCCTGCCCGGCCAGGCCAGCAACCGGATGGGCCATTCGGTTTAAATACCGAGACGCTTCGTCAGCGCGATTGATTGCAGGTTTAGTATTGTTGGATTATACGATGACTAATCGAGCCGCGGCTATAACGTCGTGATCGGACGGCATTGCAAAAGGTACAGCTCTCCGCCTGCATAGGCGCACTCGACATCTACTGGTTGTTCCATGGTCGATTCAAGTGTAATCGCCAGCCGCGCCACTTCAATGGCCTGATCATCAGCAAGCGACGACTGCCCACGTAGAAAGCGTGGCACTTCTACTTCTCGCGTGCCACCCGGGGCGGAGACTGTCATTCGTGTTTTGTCGGCAATGGTGCGGTCAATTATTGCCAGATCAGGTTTCCGTACAATAAACATGTCCGGCGTGACCGTCCCGCCAACAATGCTCTCACCAAGTCCCCAGCTGGCAGTGATAACGACTTCATCGCGGTTCCCCGTGATCGGGTTCGCACTGAACACAACCGCGGAGACATCAGAGGCAACCAACTGTTGAACGAGTACAGCCAATTGCACGCTCTCTACAGAGAGTCCCTGCTGGCGGCGGTATTCCAGGGCTCGTTCGGAGCGGGCGGATTCCCAACACCGCGTCACTGCCTGAATGATGGCATCGGCGCCGACGATGTTGAGATACGTTTCATGCTGTCCGGCAAACGAAGCCGTTTCTCCGTCTTCATCCACGGCGGAAGAGCGAACAGCCGCCAAAAAGTCCGGGAGGCTGTGGCAAGCCATAAGGTCTGAAATGGCGCTGGTAATTTCATCGCGCATGTCAAGGGGATGCGCCTCATCCATCACCGTCACCGGCAGGGAGAAACCATCCGGCACGCGGTGGTACATACGGGCAAGGCGGCTGAGATTGGCCGCCTTGCCACCTACCAGACCAGCATCAAATGATTTTGGATCACCCAGCCAGAGCAGGTTCATTTGATTTCCGATTTTCGACTGCGGATTGCAGATTGGCAGGATTAGATTGGTGAGTTTCAGAGACCACCCGCACGATACCAGCGTTTCCATCCACTTCGATCAGCTGCCCGTCTTCGAAGGTCGTGGTCGCATTGCCTGTGCCGACCACAGCCGGGATGCGATACTCGCGGGCGACGACGGCGCTGTGGCTCAGTACCCCACCCGCGTCAGTGACGATGGCCGAGGCTGTGGCGAATAGCGGCGTCCACGGTGGTTCTGTTGCTACGGCTACCAGAACATCGCCCGGCTGGAGTTTGCCCGCCTCCGCCAGTGAGTGAATCACTCGGGCAGTGCCACGCGCCACCCCTGCTGAACCAGCCAACCCTTTTACCTTGCCTGCCTCACCATTGCCGTTGTTGGCTGGGCTCATTTCACCCTTGAACATTGCGCGAACCATAGAACCGCCGTCGGTCATCTCAAAAGCCGGGGCTGTTCCCAACATGGGCGGCGGGGTCATGTGGCTGAAGCGCTCCATCTCCACCTTTCGCTCCTGTACCAGTCCTTTCATGGGAACGTCTCGACCGTTCTGCAGTTCATCTGGCATCAGATAGAACACATCGTTCACCGCTTCCAGGGTCCCGACTTGAGCCAGGCGCCCTCCAAATTCAATGATGAGCCGCCGGATATGATAGAACAGGCGCTGGTCAATCCAGAAATTGTGGTCTTCATGGACGACGGTGGCGACCTGCGCCGCTTTCAACAGGGTTTCAAAGCGGGCTACAACGGGCTGTGGATAACCGGCGAGTCTGGCGCGCGCCTGAGCCACCGCTTTCTCGCGCTCGGCGACCAACGCGGCGGGTTCCATTTCAGGCCGGATATCGGACTGCGCGATGTACGCCTGCAAATTTTGGATGGGGGGAGTCGGATCTTCGATCCAACTTGGCTCGCCGAGTGAAAAGACAGAATTGAGACGCTGACCATATTGAGCGAGCCATTTGTGTAGGTCAGCCAGGAACTGCTGGCTCGCGGCTGATTTTTCCAGGGCGGGGATTACCTCGCCTGGTGTGTGCCCGGAAAGAATTGTCTGCACTTCGGGTATGGTTCGGGCGGCGCGGCTCAAACGCCACAGGGCGCGGTCGCCTTCCATGGTCTTGTTGTCAAAGCCCTGCGTGAGTCGCAGGGCATCTAGTGTAGTAGCGCCCTCGAACAGCTCGCAGTACAACTCCTCGAACTGACTCATGGCAAAGAGCATCGGCATGATGACCCCATGCAAGGCGCCCATCCGCTCCACACGCTTGAGCGTTTCTGCCAGGTGCGCGCGCAGGTGGTCGAGGCTCATGCCGCGCAAGTCGCTGCTTTCAAAGTATGCGATGTGCTGTTTGATCTCCGGCAGGAGTTCTTCGAACCAATAGGACTCGAATCGTTCGATGAGGGGATTGAGGGCGGCCTCTTGTTGTTTTGACATTCCGGCCCCCACCTTACCCATCATCATCTTGAACACGCCCGGCGCGGCGCGGTTGAGCATTCCCATTGCTTTCATCACCACCTCTGGCGGCGCGGCTTTAGGCACCATGCCAAAGTATTGATAGGTGTTGAGGCGCTCTACGCGTATCTGAAAGGGCAGGCCTGCCCCCTCGAAGCCGGCATTGCCGCCCACCAGAAACGCGCCGACAACTGTATGGATCAATAGCGGTATGGGGGCTTTGGCTCCGGGATTAATCATCCAGGTGAGTTTGGCATCACGAGGGTCATCCCAAACAATCTGGAAATCGGGCGTGGTAGGGATGGGCTGACCGGCTGTTGGCGCTTGCGTGCTTGAAGTAGACATTGTAGGCTCCTTTAGTCTGATTTGTTATACGCAGTATATGTTGCAAGCATGCAAGACGCATCGGTAACTTACCTACTCCACTTGCCTATTTGGGTTGCCTATTTTTGACCTCACCCCCGGCCCCTCTCCTCTTAGGAGAGGGGAGAATTGCTCCCTCTCCCAGCGGGAGAGGGCTGGGGTGAGGGTGAAATCTTACTTCCCTATCAATCCCTGCGCCCTCGCCACGCGGATGGCGGCGTCGCGGGATTTGACGCCGAGCTTGTCGTAGATCGAGCGCAGGTGTGCATCCACCGTGCGGCGGCTGACGACGAGCTTCTCTGCAATTTGTGGGTTGCTCAAATCCTGGGCGAGCAGGCGGAGTACTTCGATTTCGCGCGCGGTCAGGGATGTCCCATAGGCGGATATAGCTTGGGCGGCAGAATCAGGCTCCGGCGGGTGAGGAATCGTCCGCAGGTCATCCAGAGTCAGATGCTTGCCTGCCGCGAACTCGCGGGCAAAGGCTTCATCGCCCAATTGGGCGCGTAACTCGGCGTGAATGTCACCGATACCCAAGAATCGCTTGAAGGCTATTGCCATCCCTTCGCCACGCGATTGATAGGTCCCGGTCAAAGTATCTGCCAGACCAAAAATCCGTGCCGACCACACATCCAGACCTTGCCTATGCAAAACCACAGCCAGCATTGGCAGCCAGGAGGGCAACTGATGGTCACCTCGGTTGGCACCCTGCTGGAAGGTGTCTTCCAGGCGGCGGCGCGCGGCGGTCAAATCGCCTTCCTGTATATGGCGCAACACACGGATGCCTGCCAGGCGGCTCAGGATACGCTCATCGCCAAGTTCCAGCGCTAGTCGCTCGGCTTCGTCCAACTGGGACGCCATCAGAGTGTAATCCCCTGTGAATAACGCGCCGCTGCCTTGACGGGCGAGAGCCAACGCCAACCCAGCCGGGTTGTTTAACGCGCGATTAATGCGTACGCTTTCAGCCATGTAACGGGACGTCTCGGGGGGTAATTGAATGGAGTTAACATTAATATCCAACATGACAGTAGCCAGCTCTGTGTAGGCGTACGCTTTCATGACGGTATCGGGCAAGGTTTCAAGCAGGTAGGCGGCTTCAGATAGAAAGACCTGCTTTGCCGTTTGATCCTCTTGAAAGGCAGTGATGCGGCTCAATTCCACGAGCGCCATGAGCACCCCGGTTTTATCGGCGAGGTGACGATACAACGCCAGGCTTTGTTCTAACAACATCCGCGCTCGGGCAAAGTCGCCCTGAAAGCGAGTCAGGGCGCCTGCCCCATACAGCGTCTTGGCACGGACAGCGGGTGCCAGTGCTCCACCCGAGTCCATTGCCAGGGATTCTTCCAGCCAACGACGTCCCTCGCTCCAGTAGCCGCGGGTAAGCCAGAACGGTTGTAAGGCGCCGGCCACGCGCTGAGCCAATTCACCCTCTTGATGTTCAATCGCCCAGTGAAGAGCGGCGCGCAAATTATCCTGCTCGCGTTCCAATCGTCGGAGCCAGTTCTTTTGATCCGCACCTGTCAACTGTTGCTCGGCATCTTCCGCAAATGACAGGTAATATTCGGCATGAGCGCGGCGCGCGGTTTCAAGTTCGTGCGTATGTGTCAGTTGCTCCAAGCCAAACTCGCGGATGGTTTCCAGCATGGTCAGGCGTGGCGCATGATTTGTCTCATGTTGTCCCAATAGACTTTTATTTACGAGCGAATCGAGATTATCCAAAGATGCCTGCTGACCGATTACTTTTACCGCAGCCTCAAGTGTGCATCCGCCCACAAAAACCGACAGCCAGCGGAAGACGCGCTGCTCATCCGCACTCAATAAGTCATAACTCCATTGGATTGCACTGCGCAACGTTTGCTGACGGGCGGGGAGATCATGCGCTCCGCTGGTGAGCAATCCGAGGGATGATTCTTGCAGCCGCGCGAGCATCGCTTGTGGAGGCAGCAGCTTGATCCGCGCGGCAGCCAGTTCAATCGCCAGAGGCAGACCATCGAGTCGCGCGCATATTTCCGATACTGCGGACGCGTTCCCTTGAACCAATTGAAAGTCAGGTTGAATGGCTTGAGCGCGCCGAACGAACAACGCGATGCCCGGATATTGCATCAGCGTTTCGACGGATTGCCCGTCAGGCAGGGCGAGCGGCGAGAGAGGAAACTCATGCTCGCCGCGTAAGCGTAGGGCCTCACGACTGGTGACCAGCATCCGCAATCCGGCGCAGGCGGAGGTCAACTCGCTCAGCAGCGGCGCGGCGGAGATAATCTGCTCAAAGTTGTCGAGCAGCAACAAGACTCGCCGGTCGCGCAGAAATTCTTTGAGGCTTTCCTGCAACAAGCGGTTCGGGGATTCGGTCACGCCGAGCGTGTGCGCGATCGTTGGAATAATAAGGGTTGGGTCGTTAATCGCTGCAAGAGAAATAAAGAAGACGCCGTCTACAAAGGCGTCTCGTAAATCATGGGCGACTTGCAATGCCAG
>DATFET010000240.1:0-20928 GCA_035250835.1 Anaerolineales bacterium | reverse complement strand
TGGCGAAGATCGCCCGCAAGTGCGGCGTGACGCTCTCAGAGCTGGTCGCAGCCAACCCGTGGACACGAAACTATTATTACATCTACCCCGGACAGGTGCTGACCATCCCAGGCGCATATGTACCGCCACCCGACTACGGCGGTCCAAGCGGGTACTGCGGTCCGTTGACGGATGCATACGGCAATTACTGGGTGGTCTGCCCGGGGGACACACTGGCGAGCATCGGCCGCTATTACGGGGTGAGCTGGCGTTACCTCCAGCAGATCAACGGCATCGCCAACCCCAATCTGATCTATCCTGGTCAGGTGATCCGAGTCTACTGAGCCTGCGCTCAGGTTAATATGAAGTAACTGAAATCGCAGCCGCCCCTCGAATGGAGGGGCGGCTTTTGGGATTTCAGGCCTCCTGCCCTCAGGGATACTTTTCTGGGGGAGTTTCCCTGTCGTAGTATAAAAGTCACCTGTAACTTTTTGCGTACTTCTGCTTCTTGTACTTTACAAAATTGTAAGTACAATATTTATGGTAATGATTGGCGACCTTAGGAGGTATCGATTGGATCTTGATTTGACCATTGGAAAGACATCTCATTCCAGTTTAGGTCTGTCTCAAATCACGCAGGGGAAGAGACTTCAGCATTGGAATTCAGGGGAGAGGTCATTCTATCGAGTTGGGATTCCAAGCATCACATTGACCAATCATTCATTCGCATCATCTTTTCATCCTTCTACATTGCCGTACTAACTCCACCTATCCGGAGAAAGAGAGAGAAGAACATGTCGTACAAGATTTTCCATCCGTTTGTAGTACTGATATTTGTGTTGTCATTATTTTTCGTGCCTGCAACCGCAGCTTTTGCCACGGTCGGTCCCCAGAATGTTGGAACGAACCTGATTGTGAATGACGACTTCGAAGGTGGCAATACCGGGTTCTCCAGTGAATATGATTTCAGCCCGGGCGATATCTTCCCCGAGTCGACCTATGACATGGTGACCGATCCCAGCGACAGCCACCCGTCGGCTGCCTCCTTTGGGGATCATACCAGCGGCTCAGGGCAGATGATGGCGGTCAATGGAGCCCTGACGGGCACTTCCATTGTCTGGTCTGAGACAATCGCGGTCACCGCAAATACCGAATACGAGTTTTCCGCCTGGATCGCCAGTTGGTTTGTCATCTCGCCCACCGAGCTGCAGTTCCGGGTCAACGGCAGTCCGATTGGGCATTTCACCGCTCCCAGGGTTCCGGGAGTCTGGCTGCAGTTCTTCGCGCTTTGGAATTCCGGCACAAACACAACCGCCACCATCGAGATCGTCGATCTCAATACTGCGCAGAATGGGAATGATTTCGCCCTGGATGACCTGGTGTTCCAGGGAACTCTGTGCGCGCCCAATATCATCTCGAACGATGACTTTGAAGGCGGGAATACAGGCTTCTCTACCGATTATGAACTTTCCCCGGGCGATATCTTCCCCCAGACCGTATATGACATGGTGACTGACCCTCAGGACAGTCATCCATCTGCCTTCTCCTTTGGCGACCACACCACTGGGACCGGGCAAATGATGGCATTGAACGGGTCGGACTCAGCCAGTAATGTCGCCTGGTCGCAGACGGTGACAGTCACCCCCAACACCGAATACGAGTTCTCTGCCTGGATCGCCAGCTGGTTCTTCCTCTCACCGGCTCAGCTGCAGTTCTCCATCAACGGCAGCCCGGTTGGGACGTTTGACGCCCCCGTCATCCCGCAGGTGTGGCAGCGGTTCACAGCGGACTGGAATTCCGGCTCAAGCACGACCGCCACCATCGAGATCGTCGACCTCAACACGGTCGAGAATGGGAATGACTTCGTCCTGGATGATATCAGGCTGCGCAGCCAGGCCCCTTGTGGCACACCCACCAGCACGCCGACCTCTATCCCGACCTTCGACCCCAATGTTTGTCTGCCGAACCTGATCGTAAATAATAACTTTGAGCTTGGGAATGTTGGTTTCTCCAGCGATTACATATTCAGCCCGGGCGATATCTTCCCTCAGACCGTATATGATATCGTGACCGATCCTCATGACAGCCATCCGTCTGGCTCTTCGTTTGGCGACCACACCAGCGGCACGGGCCGGATGATGGCGGTCAACGGTTCAGACTCGGCCAGTAACGTGGCCTGGTCACAGACCCTTGCAGTGGTTCCAAATACCAACCATGAGTTCTCTGCCTGGATCACCAAATGGTCGCCCCTCTCGCCTTCCCAGCTGCAGTTCTTCATCAACGGCAGCTCGGTCGGCACCTTCAATATCACCTCCGACGCGGGCATCTGGCAGCAGTTCACGGTCAATTGGAATTCCGGCTCGAGCAGCTCAGCGACCATCGAGATCGTCGACCTCAACACGGTCGAGAATGGCAACGATTTCGTCCTTGACGATCTCATGCTCCGCAGCCTGGGTCCTTGTAACACAGCCACTCCGACGGGCACTCCAAGCAACACACCCACTGCCACCGCGACCAATACCCCGACCCATATTCCCACTTTTGATCCGGGTATGTGCCCAGCCAACTTCATTGTCAATAGCGACTTCGAGGCTGGGAATGCAGGCTTCTCCAGTGATTACACATTCAGCCCGGGCGATATCTTCGCCCAGACCGTGTACGATGTCTTGACCGATCCTCATGACAGTCATCCGTCTGGCTCTTCGTTTGGCGACCACACCAGCGGCACGGGCCGGATGATGGCGGTCAACGGTTCAGACTCCGCCAGCAATGTGGCCTGGTCGCAGACGATGGCAGTCACGCCCAATATCGATTACGCGTTTTCCGCCTGGATCACCAAATGGTCGCCCCTCTCACCCTCTCAGCTGCAGTTCTTCATCAACGGCAGCTCGGTCGGCACCTTCAACATCACCTCCGACGCGGGCATCTGGCAGCAGTTCACGGTCAATTGGAATTCCGGCTCGAGCAGCTCAGCGACCATCGAGATCGTCGACCTCAACACGGTCGAGAATGGCAACGATTTCGTCCTGGATGACCTCGCCCTGCGCCGGCTGACGGCCTGCAGCACGCCTACTCCATCGAACACGCCGACCCGCACGCCCAGTTCTACTCCAACCAACACGCCGACCCGTACGCCCAGCTCTACACCGACGAGCCCAAGCAACACACCGACCAATACGCCAAGCTCCACTCCGACCGGCCCGAGCAACACGCCTACCCATACACCAACAAATACTCCAACCAACACGCCAGCCAACGTTGGGCAGCTCAAGGTCTGTAAGGTCGCTGGAACAGGCGTCACACCTGGAACACCCTTCACCATCAGTGTGAACGGCACGCCCTATTCAGTGCCCGCTGGAGACGATCTGGGCTTTGGCTTGTGTGTGCTGGCAGGACAATTCCCGCTCAACACGGAAGTAACCGTCCAGGAGAGCATCCCTGCAGGCTATGAAGTCTCCAAGCTCGAGGTCAAGCCAGACGGCCGCACGGTCAGCATGAACGTCCCGCTTGGTAATGCGGTGGTCAGGATCGGATCGGGTGTGACCGAAGTCATCTTCACCAACAGGATCGACGGTCTGCCGACCAGTACACCCACCGGACCCAAGGTAACCCAGACACCCGGCGGACCGACTCCAACAGCAGGTCCTTCGACAGGCTGGCTGCAGATCTGTAAGGAAGCGGATGGACCCGCAGTCACCGGTAACTTCACCTTCACCTTTGCCGGCGTAAACAGGACCATTCCGGTCGGCACATGCACATCACTGATCAGAGTGCCCATTGGAACTCTTACCATCACTGAATTTGCACAGGCAGGCTATACAGTGACCGACATCTCCACCTTCCCTCAGGAGCGTTCGATCAGCGAAGACCTGTCCGTCAGGAGTGTGACCGTAACGATCGTGGAAGGCGATGCCTCCACCCAGACCATCGTGATCTTCCAGAACAGTGCTATCCCGTAAGCGTTCCACTGTCCCGAAGGTTTGGGTGGAAAACAAAACCAGATGATGGGAAACCTTCGGGACGTTTAGAGTGAGGTGAGTAAGCAATACAACAAAGAGCGGCAGGAGTTCCCCGCCGCTCTTTGTTCGTTTCCAGTGCAAAACTCTCACGCCGTCCTCGGCGGCGATTACAGCGGTCCACCTGCCGCTGTGGACGGCGCAGGCAGCACTTTTGCGGGTTTTCGTAAACTGTCTGTAAAGATTCTTTACCTTATACCTCAGTGATACTGGTGAAGACGAAGCCATTCGTTAATCTCCTTTGGGACGCGGCCCGGACCTTGAACAAGTCCAGGCCGCAAATGTTAAATCGCTCCTGATGGTTGTCAGAGCCGGCCTGGGATGTCTTCACCTCGCAGGGTTGGGAAATGCCACATGCATTTTCCAGCAGGCTGCATGTCCTGCGAGACGTATGTGAAAACCCGTCCGCCTCTCGAATGGATTGACTTTTTAATCCTCCCTACTATAATGAGTGACAATCAGCGAACGACCACTACTCAAAGGGTATACAGGAGTTGCTTCGAAGGAGACCATGGGCCAAATGCACATCATTGATTCGCTGCCGTTATGGGCTGTCTATCTGCTGACAGTAGGGCTGTGCCTGCTGGCAGAGGAGCTCGGCTTCCTGCTGGGCAAGTCCTGGAAGAAGCGTCATCCCCAGGCATCGGAAAGCCAGATCGGACCCATGATCGCCGCCACGCTCGGCCTGTGGGCCTTTTTGCTGGCTTTCCTGGTTGGCAATGCAGCCAGCCGCTTCGACGCCCGCCGGGACCTGGTGGTGAATGAAGCCAATTCGATCGGCACCACCTTTCTGCGGGCAGGTTATCTGCCCGAGCCATACACCAGTGAAAGCCGGGCGCTGCTGAAGGAATACGCGAACGAACGCCTGCGGCTCGTCGAGCTGGATACGTATCTCCCCGCCCGCCAGCGTCTGGAGGAGATCCAGGTGGGACTGTGGGGAATCGCCGAGCAGCTGGCTGAATCCCAGCCGCCGAACCCGCTGCTGGCACTGTACATCACGTCCCTCAACGAAACCATCGACCTGCACACCAATCGCATCACCGTCCTGACGGTGGGCCGCGTCCCCTTTACCATCTATGCCGGCATGTACCTGGTCGCCTTTCTCGGCCTGTTGATGCTGGGCTTCCAGAGCGGCATCGGCGGCTACCGCGACCTGTTCGCCACGATCGTGCTGATCGCCATCTTCTCCGGCATCATGCTGCTGATCATCGACCTGGACCGGCCGTGGGGCGGCCTGCTGCGCGTCAGCCAGCAGCCCATGCAGGACCTGATCGACAGCTTTTCCAGTTTTAAGTAGGCGGACGATCTCGAACACCGCGTCCAGGTAGGCTGCGGAAACCCACAAACTTTTCTTAAACAAAAACCGCCGCCTGTGAGGGGCGGCGGTGCTGGATGAGCAATAACGATCTCTTAAGCAGGGACTCTGCGCGTGGGTGATTTCCTTTCACTGACGCGTGTCCCACCGATCAGCTCGTATTCGGAGGAATCGTCGCCATAGTTGGCTTTGACGCCAGCCCGCACCCGCTTGATCTTATCCCAGGCGGCGGAATACACATCGTCACGCTGGTTGCGCCTGGCGGTGAGCTGGGATTCGAGCGCGGAGATGTCCGCTTCGATTTCCTGAGCGCTGGTGACGTCCGTGGCCAGGGCGGCGCGGTTTAGGGAGCCAAATGCCAGATCCTGATCGATCTGGTTCCAGGCCATCAGCACGTCCTGTGCCTGGTTGATAACGTCGGTTGGAAAATTTTTCTTACCCATTCTGAAATTGACCTTTCTATATTGTTCCGGGTGGGTGACCCGCAGGATATGTGCCTCGACCCTTCTGGTCTTGGCACGGGCTAGTATGACCGCGATGCCGGTGCGAGTCAACTTACAGACGGCTTTCATTGTAGGCTGAGGCAGGCAAAAAGTGCGAGCGACAAACAAAGCTGTAAATTGGAGCCGGAGGATCGCATTTCCGTTCAACCCGAGACAGCCGCAGCAGCGCCCACGAGCAGAAAGCAGGACACGCCTCCTGGGCAAGGCAAGCGCAGACAGCTTCATAATTTGTTGGGTTCAGCATGACAAGAGAGCCAGGGGAAGTCACTCCCCCCGCATAGAGACAAAACCCAGACGCTTCGGAGTGTACCTCCGCCGCAGGGGAACCACACCGGGAGGCTCGCAAGATTAAGCCGCGGGCAGGAGGATCAATCCCGGGCACAGGTGGATTAAACTGGGAAGCTTTCGGGATTAACCATCGGGCAGGGAGATTAATCCGGAAGGCTTGAGGATTAATCCCGGATGCAGGTGGACTAAACCCGGAAGCTCGCGGGATTAACCCGCGGGCAGGGGGATTAATCCCGGACGCAGGGGAACGAAACCAGTCACCAGTTTTTTCCATACCGCAGCTATTAAATTGCCACCCGAAGTGTGAAACGGATTTCAATTTTGTCCGTCATGGAGGAGACGATCTTGCAGTTACCTGCCATTTTTTAGAAGTATTTGCCTAACTTTAAGTTTTTAAGGTATGCTTGACATATCATTGGATAAATTAGCAGGGAAAACGGATTAATGCTCTAATGCCACAAGTAGTAATAGAAAATCCTGTTTTGAATTCTCCGTTTGAAGAGCCGAAGCGCCACTTCATGTTTACGGAAGATGGCATCACAGATAAGATCATCGAAGAGCGGCGCATTAGCCAGTATTTCGTGCCAATCCCGCGTGCGAAGAAGAAAAGCCCGAAGCAATTGTCATTTGAAACGGAATGGACTGCAGACCGGGTGGAGGAAAATAAGGATATCAATCGCATCCGTGAACGGGTGGCGATCTGGCGCAAGGGTGGATATGTAGGGATCACAAAAACGACTTCAAGCTTATTGGAATACTGGAAACGCGAAGACAGGGAACGCAAGTTGTTCTTTTGCCAGGTCGAGGCTTTGGAAACTGCTATCTGGCTCACCGAGGTAGCGCCCAAATAGGGCGAAGCCTGGGTAGAGAACCTGCTTCGGGAAAAGAACCTTGCGTCGAATCCCCTGCTGTACCGGATTGCATTCAAGATGGCGACAGGCTCCGGCAAGACTGTGGTCATGGCGATGTTGATCGCCTGGCAGGCATTGAACAAGATTGCCAATTCGCAGGATGCCCGTTTCTCCGATACATTCCTGATTGTTACCCCGGGTATCACGATTAAAGACCGATTGCGTGTGTTGCTTCCCAATGATCCACAGAATTATTACAAGCTGCATGATATTGTGCCCTCTGATTTATTGCCTGAGCTGGATAAGGCAAAGTTTGTTATCACAAACTTTCATGCTTTCAAGCTGCGAGAACGTGTTACAGCAGGCAAACTTACCAGGCAATTGCTGCGTAGTAAGGACTTTCGTCGTTCTGACAACGGAGAAGGCCCCTTTACCGAAACCCCTGACCAGATGGTGAGGCGTGTTTGCCGCGAGCTGGGCAATAAGAAAAACATCATTGTCATTAATGATGAAGCGCATCACTGCTACCGCCGGAAGCCAGAAGCCATGGAGGAAGAAGAGCTAAAGGGCGATGAGCGCCGGGAAGCGGAGCAGCGTGAAGAAGAGGCCCGCATCTGGATCTCAGGCATCGAGGCCGTGAAAGCCAAACTGGGGGTAAAAGTTGTGTACGATTTATCTGCCACGCCTTTTTTCCTGCGAGGATCAGGTTTCAGCGAAGGGACGTTATTCCCATGGGTGGTCTCTGATTTCTCATTGATCGATGCGATCGAATCAGGCATTGTGAAAGTGCCGCGGGTTCCGGTGGCAGATGATTCAATGGTTGGCGAGCAGCCCACGTATCGTGACCTCTGGCTGCGCATCCGTGAGCACCTTCCTAAAAAGGGACGAAAGTCGGAAGAGCTTTCTCTTGCGCCTGCGTTACCCGTGGAACTGGAAGGCGCCTTACAAAGTTTATACAGTAATTACAAACAGAAGTTCAAGCAGTGGGAAGAGAACAAGGAAGCTCAGGAACGGGGTTTGACTCCGCCTGTCTTCATTGTGGTGTGCAATAACACCAATGTCTCCAAGATGGTCTTCGATTATGTTGCTGGCTGGAACAAAACTCTAAAGAATGGTGAAACGATCCCTGTGCCAGGAAAGTTGGCTTTGTTCAGCAATGTTGAAAGCGGACACTGGCTGCCCCGTCCAAACACGATTTTGATCGATAGTCAGCAGTTGGAATCAGGCGAGGGGATGAGCGCCGATTTCAAGAAGATCGCTGCGATTGAAATTGAAGAATTCAAGCAGGAATATCGACTGCGCTTCCCGGGTCGGGATGCGGAAGATCTGGCAGATGAAGACATCCTGCGCGAAGTAATGAACACTGCTGATTACCTTACACAATGGTTTTTGGACGCAGAAAAAGGCTGATTTTCGCTGATTCAAGAAAGAAAATCTGCGTTTTCAGCGTGAATCAGCGTCCCAATTTTGAAAGTGTAAGGTAATCAACAAGATGATTATGTTTTATTAGCCCAAACAAGCTAGGAACAGGCTTCTGCAACTGCCTCTCCAGACGGAGAGGCAGTTTTTGATTAAGTGCAAACATAGGTTAATCTATAATGAAGTTTCTCCAAATACAACACAAAACAAATCTATAGCGGCACATTGTCGCCTATCTGGATGGCTTGTACCCTGGCGGGCTGCTTCGCGATCGACAGGCAAAGGTCAACGTGTAGCGGAAGATGTGGTAGAGTAAGGAATAGCGAGAGGAGTTCGTCGATGTCCGATCACACGAAGGTTCTTGTACGAAATGCCAGGGAGCAGGATCTTCCCGCAGTTGCCGAAATCGATGCTGAAGTCTTCTCCCCGTATGGGACTGCTGAAAAGCCGGAAACCTTTCAGCGCCGGCTGACGGCATTCCCCAATGGTTTTTTTATTCTCGTGGCAGAAAATGAAATTGCAGGTTATGGTTGTTCAGAAAAATGGTTGACCGAGCGAGAGCCGGGCCTGGACGAGAACCCCCTGGTCACCCATCAGCTGGACGGAAGAATATTTTGTATCACAGGAATGGCTGTTAGAAAGAAATATCAGGGCCGAGGCTATCGTTTGGTTATACTCGAGAGGCTTATTGAGATTGCCCATTTGGAAGGATGTAAGAAAATTGTCTTAGAGACAAGTCATGCCCAAGATCTGTATCGAAAACGAGGCTTCAGGACGGTTAAAAATCGCGGAGAACGTGGGATTTCGTTGGATGTCATGTCTCTCGATTTGGAACCCATCAGAATGAATAAGTAAACCTTGCGCATTGTCGCTTGTCTGGATGGTTTGCCCCTATCGGGGACCTTCGATACTATGCACAGCTGCTTCGCAATCGACAGGCGAAGGTCAACGCGCTGCACCTGCCCCGTTCTTTAGGAGGTTACAGCCCCCTACGCTTCGCTACGGGGGTGCTTCGCGATCCGCGAGCGGGGCACCTAAAGGTGTGCTTCGCGAAGGAGTTGTGCCTGTACCTTGGGCATCTTCGGGCGTTGACATTGTCCCCGAGCGAAGCGAGTGGGATGCCGTCCGTGCCGGATAAGGCGTTCAAAGGAGAACTATGACAAACAGCCCCCTCCGTCTTCGACACCTCCCCCAAATACGACGATGAAAACTTTGTATGCGGATTCAGCTTATACGTTGTCGCATTTGGGGGAGGGAGGTGGGGGCTGGCGAAGGTCAACGCGCTGCGGGAGTTCACCCTCACCCCTGCCCTCTCCCTGCGGGAGAGGGGTATGCTCTGCGAGCGAGACTCCTCCCACATCTTGGGAGAGGCTGGGAGGGGGTTCTTCTCCGCGCTGATGCCGAGTATTCTTGATAAGGCGGTCAAGGATGAATTATGATGATCATGTCATTGCGAGGAGCGTTCGCCGCGACGAAGCAATCCCCTGTTTCAAGAGGAGATTGCTTCGCAACATGCGCTCGCAATGACAAGCAAGGCGGCGCGCTGCGGGAGGTACAGTCCACAGGCGGGGAGGAATTGTCCCCTATGCTCCGCTTCGGGGATGCTACGCGATCCGCGCTGACATTGTCCCCGAAGCGAAGCGGGCGCAAGTTGCCCATTGCACAGCGAGTGAGGGGAGAAACGGGTCAGATTGGGCGAAACCTGTAATTCCCTGCTGAATTGCAGTACACTACAGGAAACTCTGTCCCTTTCGTTGGAGTTTCCATGGCTCAAAAAGGCTACTTTCTGCTAACCGACATCTCCGGCTATACCGAGTTCCTGACCGAGTCTGAATTGGAACACGCCCATGAGACGTTGCAAAGTCTCTTTGAAGTACAGCTGGCGAATATCAAATTTCCATTGAAGATCTCAGGCTTCCGAGGGGATGCAATTTTCGTCTACACCGCGGAGGCCTGCTTTGTAAATCCCCAATCGTTTATAGAAACACTGGAGAACCTGTATATCGTCTTCGCCGATACCCTGCGGCAAATGCAGATCAACACCACCTGTGAGTGCCGCGCCTGCAGAAACATGGGCAAACTGGACTTGAAAATGTGCATCCACTATGGAGAGTACATCGTCCAGAAGCTGGGCGACCGTGAGGAGCTGCTCGGAGCAGATGTCATTGTGCCGCACCGGATGCTGAAGAACACGGCGATCGAAAAGACAGGTGTGAAGGCCTATGCGTTGTTCAGTCAAGCCGCGGCAGACACCCTGCGCCTGGCAGAACTGAGCCAGCCCTTGATCCCCCATTCTGAAACGTATGAACACCTCGGCGAATTGAAGATGCTGGTCTATGACTTGCACGGCGCCATGGAACGTGAAGAGGCACGCAAACACATTCTCGTGAATCCTGCAACGGCGTGGATTCATTTCGAGCTGGATATCCCCTTCCCGCCTTCGCTAATCTGGGATTACTTCACGACCCCTGCACTGGAAGGACCGGTCCTCGGGTTGAACTATGTGAAACGGGTCGATGAGCTGGGAGGGCGGACGGGACCCGGTGCCCGCTTTCACTGCGCCCACGCCAGCGGTGATTTCTTCAACCAGGTCGTGGATTGGAAACCGTTTGATTATTTTACGGTCCAGCAAATTGTGGCGGGGTTACAATACCACCGAACGATCCGTCTCGATTACGACGGCGCAGTGACGAAGTTCAGATTTTATGTGAGCCAACCAGACCAAGAGGCACCTGAAGGCTTTCGGGAGTTCCTGGAAAGCGCGGCGAGACAGGGATATGAGCGCCTGCCAGCGTTCATCCAGGCTGACCTTCAGAGCGGGAAGATTTCACCAGGATAAACCCATGACTTCCATCCTTAATGGAAGAGGGACGTAGGACAGATATGAATCCTTCTATGACTACTCTCAACAAACGTTATGTTTCCTTGCGAGTGCATGGTACGTCTGTGCACGTGCAATATGCTCCGCCAGATCTGCCGACGAAAGTTGTGAAGGTTACACGCCTGGCTGAAGGGACTCTCATCCAGAGTAATTATCCTTCAGAAATCGCACTACATTTTTCAATCCCCACACCTTTTATGACTGAGAAACGAAATACACTCGCCGCGATATTCGACCGTTTCTTTAAATCTGATCAAATTGAAAAAGTTTTCGAGAGTGCACGCCTGAGAGTCGCGCGCGTGGAACTTTACCTCACTCATCAAGGTGCCAACCTTGGGTTACTGGAAGTTATGGACGGAGAACGGAGATTGGCAAGCACCCAGGTGTCTGCTCTTCCCACGATAGACGTCAATACAGATCCTTATCAGGAAAAATCAGGGGGGAACATTATATATGAGATCAACCATGAAGTAATCACCTCCCTTGGAATTAAACTGACATTTGGCTTTTCACATTGGAACCTGGATGAAAATCACATTCATATTGTTGCTGCAAAAGCCATTTTTGTTAGCTGATTCCAGGTATTCCTGACAAGGCGATTAGGTGTGAGTTGTATACCAACTCAGCTCCCCTCCTGATTTAAGGAATAGCAATGGAACTCTCACTCATTTTCCAGATCATATCCACCAGCGCGGTACTTCTTGGCATTCTCTTTGGGATCCTAAACCTGCGAAACTTCCAGAAGATGCGCAAGCGCGAAGCCGCCATTCTGATGCTGAACTCCTTTCAGACCACCGAGTTTGTGCGCGGCCTTCTGGTTGTTTTCAGTCTGCCCGATCGGGTGGGCAGAGACGAAATTGAGTCGCTGCCAAAGGAAGATTACCTGGCCTTCTATGTTCTGCTGGGAACCTGGGAACGGCTGGGAATCCTGGTCTATCACCATGAGATTCCACTCGAGCTGGTGGAGGAAGCCTTTAGCGGTGCCATTCTGACCTGCTGGGAAAAATTGCAGGCTTTCATTTTGCAATTCCGAGCAGATGTAAAGAGAGAAGCGGGTTTTGAATGGTTTCAATGGCTGGTGGAGCGCATCCAGGAACGCGGACAAACTGCCGCCGTTCCTCCTGCCTACATCGCCCATAAGGAATGGAAAGAGAAAAGTGAATATCTATGAAGCTGGAAATTTCGTTGATATTAAACCTTTGAGCATATATAATAAATCAATGCTGAAACAACAGATACGAAGCGCCCTTTGAGGTGGCGATCAAAAACAAGCGAACCATTATTCCCCTTTAGATAAACAAAGGAGAGCAAAATGTCAGAAAAGTACATCTTCGTCGTTATTAAATATCCGAAAGCTGATACGGCGATCGAGGCCCTGGCTGCCCTCATGGGACTCATGCACGATAATATTGTCAGCTTCAAGGATGCCGTCGCAGTCACGAAGGCCGAGACGGGTGATCTTCACCTGCAATTGGCCCAGGACGAATTGGCAGACAAGGGTTTCTTGAACGGTCGTTTGATTGGCATCATTTTCGCAGACCTGTTTGGAGTTACGGGATGGGACATGAATGATGTCTACGCGGGTACAGCGTTTGCAATGCTTGGCCAGGGTATCGAGGAAAAGCTATTGGATGAATTTGGGGAAAAGATGACTTCAGCTGAATCCGCAGTGGTACTGCTGGTAGAGCATGCCAATTGGCGGAAAGCTGCAGACAGCATGCGGCCGCACAACTTCCAGGGCGCGATCGTGATCTCCCGGAATGTGACCGGAGACCTGGCCGATGTAGAGAAACAACTGGAAGATGAAAAGATGGTCGTACTTCTTCCAGTCAAGGATGAAGAGAGTACCGTCTCTGCAGCGGTAAAAGAAGAAGAGAGTATCGCTCCTGTACCCGAAAAAGAGGCGGAGGTCCCCGCCGCTATGCCGGAAAAATTGGTCATACCCCTTCCCAAAGGGCTGAAATATATCGAGGGCATCGGCGACGCATACCGTCAGAAATTGCGTGGGGTCGGCATTCGAAACGTTGACGAACTGCTTGAAAAAGGCTCCACCGTAAAAGGTCGCAATGAAATTGTGAACCAGACGGGCATCAGTGAAAAACTGCTGCTGCGATGGGTGAATATGGCGGATCTATATCGCATCCATGGGATTGGTCAGGAATACGCCCGCTTGCTGGAAGTCGCGGGTGTCGATACCGTTCCAGAGCTGGCTCAGCGTGTTCCGGCTCATCTCCATGAAGCAATGGCAGCCGCTAACGAACAAAAAAAGCTGGTAAGCCACCTGCCGTCTGCATCTCAGGTAGAGAGCTGGGTTTCACAGGCGAAAAGCCTGCCTCGTAAAATCAACTATTGATTTCAGCAAACTATATGTCGAAAGCTGCCTGCCAGAGAACACAGAAACTGCTTTCGCATACATGAGACAAGCAGTAGTAGGAGGCTTTCGTTATGGATGAAATCGATTATGAGATCGTCATGCAGCTCGGCGTGTTATCGCTGTCAGGCTCAGGCTGGACCAAGGAGCTCAACCTGGTCAGCTGGAATGGCCGCGACCCGAAATATGACATCCGTGATTGGTCCGGGGATCACAGTAAGATGGGCAGAGGCGTGACCCTCACCCGGGAGGAATTACTCGCGCTGAAATATGTGCTGAACCAGTGGGATCTGTAAAGGCTCTCTCCCTGCGGATGAACGATACCGACGGCATGATCCATACTATGATCCTGGCCAGGGAATCTAAACGTTATTCGCGAAATGAATTATGAACAACCCGCCAGGATATAACTCCAGGACAGATCCACAAGCACGGCGCTTCGATTTTTTCTTCGACAGGCTGGACGCCTGTCTGCGCAAAGGAAGAGGGTTTTCTCTTTTCAAGGCAGATGCTGCCTGCGTGGGGGATTTTTCAGAGCAATGCGAGCGGCGGGGCCTGGCTCCATACCCTATCCGCCTCTCCTCCTATCCAAACGGATTGCCAGAGCTGCCTGCCACGTCGACCACCTCGGCCTCACAGAACTTTGTCGTCCTGATCCAGGACCTCTCCTATCCTGAATTCCTCGAGCGAGCGTCTATGATCGCGGACCGGCTTGTCTTTCCACTCTGGTTCCGCCGCATCCCGATCTGCTTTTTCTCCAACCTGAGCCGTGAAACATACGAGGCGCAATCCATCAAGGGTAATGACCTGCACCGAGACTTTGCGCGGGTGATTCGTGCGCTCCTGGCAGAGCAGGTGCTGACGCTCCTCGACCGCTCCAATTACCAGTTCGCCTCGCCCGCCTCCCTCGACCTCGCACCCCAACAGAAGATCTTTACCCCAATCGAAGAAAAACTACGCACAGCACTGGAAGCACACAACCTGCCCTGTGAACCGCAGGTGCGCATCGGCAGGCGGACGGTCGATTTCCTGGTAAATGTACAAGACAAGAAAGTCATCGTCGAGTGCGAGAGCAGAGCGTATCCTGAGTCCGTGAAAGGCGCACAGCGGGAAAAGGTTCAAGTCTGCAGGTTTTCCGCGTCGGAGATCGATGCCGACGTGGAGAAGTGCATCCTGACGATCCAGCAGGCGATTCACTACCAGCCTCTGCCTGCCCATAAGCTGGATGACGACCTGGACCCCAGCCAGCGGGAGGCGGTAGAGACGGTCAGTGGACCGATCCGTGTGCTGGCTCCAGCAGGCTCCGGCAAGACCAGGACCCTGGTGAACCGAATCCTCAGTCTGCTCAACCAGGGGATCGCCGCCGAGCGGATCCTGGCGCTGGCGTTCAATAAGAAGGCCCGGGATGAGATGCAGGACCGCCTCGAGCGCCGCGGCGTGCGAGGCGCGGAGGTCCGCACCTTTCACTCCTTTGGCTATGAGATCGTGCGGGAGGGTTTGGGATGGACGTATGGCGGGTCCCCACAGAAGAAAACAGCCAAAGCACTGATGAAGTCTGCCATCCAGGAGCATACCCAGCTGCCTGCCCTGCGCAACCAGGACCCGCTGGATGCATTTTTAGCGGGCATGCGCCGGGCAAAGATGGAGCTGCCGGCGCTTTCCACGGTTACCGTCGAATACGGAGACAAGGTCTATCCGCTCGAGCCGATTTTCGATTCCTATGTAAAAAATCAGCTAAGCGCCAGCTTCCTGGATTTCGACGACATGATCTATCTTGCTGTCCGCCTGCTGCTGGAGAACCGCGAGCTGCGGCGCAAGTACCAGGCCCGCTTCGAGTTCATCCTGGTAGATGAGTTCCAGGACCTGAACGAAGCCCAGCTGCTCCTGCTGCAGATCATGGCCCTGCCGGAAAACAACATATTTGCAGTGGGCGATGACGACCAGATGATCTATGGGTTTCGCGGCGCAGACGTAAAGCATATTGTGGAATTCGAGAAGCGGTTCCCGGTTGCGGCAACCTACGTGCTGAACACCAATTACCGCTCGAGCCGCATGCTGATCCGACATTGCGGCTGGCTGATCTGCCATAACCTGGACCGGGTGCCCAAGGGCATCCAGCCGAGGCGGGATGCTCAGCCAGGCCGCTTCGAGGTGGCAGGTCAACCCTCCTTGCTCGAACAGGCGCTGTACGCGGCAAAGTGGCTGGCAGAGCATAAGAAAAAGAACAACCTCAACTGGAGAGACTACGCCGTCCTGTACCGCTACAACGCCTACGAGTACCCGCTGGCTTTGATTCTGGATGCGTTGGGCATCCCCCACTCCCCGGTCGCGACCGGCCAGCTTTTCAGATCCAGCGTGGGGATGGACGTCTATTCCTACCTGCAAATCATTCTGTTCCCCGAGGAAGCAAAGCCTTCAGATTTCGAGCGCATCCTTAAGCGGCCGAACAAGTATTTCACCAATCAATTGACCGCACAGGCAAAGGACTGGGTCTCCTTTCTGAGCCTGCCTCACCTCACGACGCTGCGGGGATGGGAGCGTCAAAAGCTGGAGGACTTTGTCACCGGGATCGAGCACTTCTCGCAAACAACGTGCCTGGAGGGGATCTCTGCAGCAGACTTTATGCGGACGCTCAAGGCAGACTTCGGCCTGGCAGAGTTTTACAAGGGGCAATCCAGATTAATAGACGATCTGGACCAGGCAAGTGATGATGGGCTGCTGGAAGTGATGATCGCTCTGGCTGGCAACTACAAGACACTGCTGGCGTTTTACCAGTTCCTCTCTAAATCCATCGCAGACCAGGAAAGTGATGCCGAAAAGAACTCTCGGGAGGCGGTTTTGGATCGGGAAGGGCCCAACACGAACGAGGTCTATCTTAGTACGATCCATCGCGCCAAGGGTAAGGAGTTCCGCAATGTGGTTTATTTCAACCTCAGCCAGGCTGCCGCAGACCCAAAGCAGGCGGCATTCATCGAAGAAGAAAGGCGGGTGGCCTATGTCGGCGCGACCCGGGCGAAAGATGATCTGTTGGTTACTTTTTCCACCACCCGGCCATCTGAGTTTCTGCGCGAAATCGCGCTCAATCCGAAATATAGAGATGTGGAAGAGGACGACCTGAAGCGCGGCATCACCTCAGCGACACTGCGCCTCGAAAAAGCGAACTTCGTTTTAAAACATCTCGAAACCAGGAAACAGAAGCAAATCGCCTCCTTCCGCGAACTGACAAAGTCACAGATGGGTAAACACACCGCCTGGATCCAGTGGCTGCTCAATAAGATCCAGCTCTGGCGGATCGACCGCGCCCTGGCACAGATCGAAGGCACCGAGGGGCAGATCAAAGCACACAAGCAGGAGACGATCGCTTTCCTGGAACAAGAATTGCATGCGATGGGGGAAGAGGAAAAGATGCGAGCGGCGCTGGCGCTTTCTTAAGAATTGTGAAAGGACTGGGGGAGTTTGCATAACCGAAAACTTCTCAAATGGGTTCCAGGGTTACAATTTTCTCGCGCGCCGCTGTTCTACGATTTGTAGGGCAGGAGGCTGCCGCCAACCATTTTCAAGGAGAGGATTTCATGGCTACCATCATACGACTTATCCGATTTGCATTTGCAGGACTTTTGTTGCTGGCACTGACCGGCCTGTGGACTTCCACTGCCGAGGCGGCAGGACCTTGCGTCCATCCGACCGGGGCGGGAAAGTGTTTCAGCTCGATCCAGGCAGCGGTCGACGCTGCCAGCGACGGAGACCAGATCAGTATTCGCTCCGGAAAATATGTCGAGCAGGTCACCATTTTCGGCAAGAATATCTCCCTGATCGGCCAGCAGGGTGCGGTCATTGAAGCGCCGCACGAGATGCAGGACACGATGTCCGCGGTGACCGGGGTCGAAGGACGGCCGATCATTCTTGCAGCAGGAGCGGACGTCACGCTCCGCAACCTGACTATCGATGGAGCAAACTCAGCGGAGGAAAATCCGTTTCTGTATGGGATCGTGTACGCGAGCGCAGGGGGTGAGATCCGCAACAACCTCGTCCGGAACATCGGCTTTGGCGAGCCGCGCCTGCCGATCATTGATGGATGGCCCAGCTATCAGGGGAATGCGATCACCGTAGCGAACCAGATGGAAACCCCGCGGACTATCCTCATCGCCGGCAACAATCTGGTGAAGTTCAACAGTGTGGGGATCACGGTCTTCGCCGAGACAGACCCGGCGAACCCGGCTCAATCGACACTGACGGCACACATCCTGGACAACATGGTGGTCGCCCAGGGCACGAACGGTGTCATCGACCAGTGGGGCATCTTCCTGGGGGGCTACAATTTTACTAAGCCGCAGTTCAGCGTCAGCGGTACGATCCGGGGTAATCAGGTCCGCGATGCGTTGACGACGGCGCCGCATCCCCTGCCAGGGATCGGAATTGTGACTCTGTACACCCACGATCTCGAGATAGACCACAATACAGTCGAGAATGTCAACGTGGGGTTGGCCGCCAACCTGGCGTTCACTGCCCGGATCACCGCGAACCTCGTCAACGGACCGAAGCATGCAGGGAGCGGTTCCACAGGATTGATCTTCTCCGGGAGTGATTCGGCCGTGTCTGAGAACTGTTTCAAACGGCTTGACCTTGGGATACTGTTGATGGTGGATGACCCGAGCTTTGGCAGTGCTCTCAATACCGTTTTGGATGGAAATCAGTTCGAGAAAGTTGGGGCAGATCTCATGACAGGCGCGTCGCCGTCAGCCGCCATGGAGATGACGACAAATACAGTTCAAGCACAGTCACTCACGGCGCAACCAAAGTTTGGTCCACGTTAGTGATAGAGTGTCCAATTATGTAAGAATCGTCTGTGTAACACAAATCTTTCTATAATTCGTCACCCTGAGCGTTGGCGAAGGGCCTCGATTTTAGCCATTGAGATGCTTCGCTTCGCTCAGCATGACATGAAAAAGTGTAAGGCAAGTATTGTTAGCCTGAATAATCGGTTGATTAAAACCCTGTGGGTTGAACAGTTTTGCTCATCATTCGTTCACGTCCCCACAGCCAGAGTGCGCCCAGCCCAAAGAGGACGATTGCAAAGTTCAACAGCCAGCCGAGAAAACCGGGGATCAGCGGGAAAGACAATAGGGCGATCACCGTCAGCGTGAGCAACACACCGATCACCATCGGCCAGTATCTGTGCTCGGCTAATTTTGAATTGGTGCGCAACAGGATCCATCTCCCGAGCGCTGTGCCAAAAGCCACCTTTGCCACAAAGGATGTGACCAGCACAAAGCCGACGATCAGCGCGAACAGCGAAAGCAGCCCCAGCCAGAGCACAGTACCGGACAACTGTCCCAGAGTGAGCAGGCCGAAGAGAATCCCTCCAATGACCATGACGGCAAGGATGACGAACAGGGAAACGAAGAAGGTAACCCAAGCAACCACGCCCCAGCCCAGGCTGGGCCAGAGTCTTGTCCGCAGGTTCTCGCTCAGGCCTCGCATGAACGTTGGGAACAACCAGAGCAGGAGCAGGCCGACCAGGATCAGTGTGATCGCGCTGCGGAGGGTATTTAATCCCCACCTGCCGACTTTCTCAGCAGACGTTTCCTCGCGTGTTGTGCTTGTGTCGGTTACGGGTGTTCGGTGGACGGTCTCACCAGCTACCACGCTGGCAGGTAAGCTCAATTCCTGCGACTGGGTATATTCCAGATCGCCTTCGATGGATGCGGATGGATCGATGGTCAGGCCCGGCTGGACGATCGGAACCGGGATGGTGGTCTGCGGCATGAACATCGTCGGCGGTCCAGCCTGACCCTGACTTGCCTCGCCTACGTCAGCCTTCACGTTCCCTCCAACGTCCCCGCGCAGTTCGAACGCGCCTGTGGAAACCTGCACGTTCCGAGCGACATCGCTCGCCAGCAGGATCTGTCCACCGGCGTAGACCAGGTCCTGTCCGATCGTGCTTCCTTCGCGGCCCTCGAAGCTGTAGCCCGCACCGAGAACATCGCCTCCGATGCTGGCGTTCTCGCCGGCGAAGAGTACCGCGCCTGCAATACGGATGGCGCCTGTGACCTCTCCGTTTAGGGCGATCGTCTGCGCGGCGGCGAACAGGTCACCATCCACGCTGCCGTCGATAGTTACGGTCCGTGCGAAGACGATCACGTCCCCGTTGACCGTCCCGTCCAGGACGAACTCCTCGGCGCTGACGTACAGATCATCGTTCACCACTTCATCTGCCTCGATCACCACAAGGTCCCCGCTGCGACCATCGAAGGCGCGGGCAGGTGTGACCAGGACCAGGGCGAGCAATGCGGCCAGGATGAAGATGGTTGGAAGCTTTTGTTTTATATTCATGTGATTCTCCTCTTAATCAAAAGACTTGCTTTTAATACATACGACTGTATACCCCGTCGGGTTGCGGCTGAATCCCAGGGGATGGAGTACACTTATCGGAACCTGTTGGTCGAGAAAGGAAAATCCGAATGAAGATTGCGATACTCGGCGATATCCATGGCAATTCCATCGCGTTGGATCGAGTGTTGGAGGATATTCGATCCAGCGGCGGCGTGGACGAATACTGGTTCATGGGCGATTATGCTGCCATCGGTCATGACCCAGTTGGTGTGATGGAACGGATCTCCGTGCTCCCCAATGCCAGGATCATACGAGGCAACACGGACCGTTATATTTGTTCGGGTGAACTGCCCGGGCCGCTGCTGGCTGAAGCAATGAAAGACCCTGCAAAGGCGCGTCAGCATATCCAGTTCGCCCGCAGCTTTTCATGGACAGCTGGCGCGGTCAGCGGGGCAGGCTGGCTGCCGTGGTTCAAAAAGCTGGATCTGGACATGCGCTTCACCTTGCCGAATGGGTCGAAGGTGCTGGCGGTTCATGCCTCGCCGGGCACCGACGATGGGAACGGTGTCGATCTCAATACTACGGATGAGGAGTTAGCGAGCCTCGTCTCAGGCGCGGATGCCGACCTGTTATTTGTGGGGCATACCCATGTCCCGATCGACCGGATGGCAGGGAATGTCAGGGTTATCAACCCGTGCAGCGTCAGCAATCCCTATCCGCCCGACCTGCGAGCGAGCTACGGCATCCTGGAAGCGAATGAGGACGGATATCAATATACTCCGAAGCGAGTGGACTACGACCGGGAAGCCGTGATCCAGGCTGTTCGGGAAGTCGCTCATCCTGCTGCTGAGTACGTCATCCGCTTTATGATGGGCGAGAATAAAAAGCCCTGGATGAAATAGACTTCCACGGCTGAATTATCGAGGAGAAATCGAGATGGCAGACATCAAATATGAAATCGTCAAGAGAATC
>DATFET010000238.1:0-6936 GCA_035250835.1 Anaerolineales bacterium | reverse complement strand
TGTCGGTCACCATGACGGTGATCTCGTCACCCATCCCGACCACATCTTCCACTTTGTTGACGCGCTCACTGTCGAGCTGGGAGATGTGGACGAGCCCGTCCACGCCGGGCAGGATTTCCACGAATGCCCCGAAGTCTGCGATGCGCACAACCTTGCCGGTATAAATGTTTCCAACCACTGCGCTGTCGCTGAGGGCTTCCACGCGCTCCTGTGCGGCTTTTGCGCCAACGCCATCGGTCGAAGCGATGTAGACCGTGCCATCCTCCTCGATGTCGATCTTGGTGCCGGTCTCCTCCTGCAGTGAGCGGATGTTCTTCCCGCCGGGGCCGATCAATGCGCCGATCTTATCCACAGGGATCTTGACCGTGATGATGCGTGGGGCATGTTCCTTGAGTTCGGCGCGCGGCGCAGATAGAACCTCCAGCATTTTGTCCATGATGAACAAACGGGCGGTGCGCGCCTGTTCGAGCGCTTCCTTCATCATCTGGGCGCTTAGGCCGCTGATCTTGATGTCCATTTGCAGGGCGGTGATCCCCTGTTTGGTACCTGCGACCTTGAAGTCCATGTCGCCGAGGTGGTCCTCCGCGCCCTGGATGTCGGTCAGGATCTGGTAGCGGCTATTCGATGCGTCGGTGATGAGACCCATGGCAACGCCTGCCACCGGGGCTTTGATCGGCACGCCCGCGTCCATCAAAGCCAGAGTCGAGCCGCATACCGATCCCATCGAAGTGGAACCGTTCGAAGACAGCGCTTCGGATACCACACGGATCGTGTAAGGGAAGGACTCCTCAGCAGGGATGACCGGTTCGAGGGCGCGCTCTGCCAGCGCTCCATGCCCGACCTCGCGGCGGCTCTGTCCACGCAGGGGCTTTGCCTCCCCAGTGGAGTACGGCGGGAAGTTGTAGTGGTGCATGTAGCGCTTGTCCTTGACCGGGCTCAGGTTATCGAGCTCCTGCGCTTCGCCCAGCGTGCCGAGTGTGGCAATGGACAGGATCTGAGTCTCACCACGCGTGAATATGCCGGAGCCATGCGCGCGCGGCGAGGCCCCGACTTCGCACCAGATGGGACGGATGTCGGTGGGTGTGCGACCATCGGGTCGCTTGCCCATGCTCAAAATCCGCTCACGGACGATTTCTCCCTCCGCCTGGTCGAACGCCTCCCGCACTGAAGCAGGAGATGGGTAATCTACAACCAGCCCAGGCTCTAAGGTAGCTGGGGCAGTGCACATTTCCAGTACAAGAGCATCCTTGAGGGTGGTCATCCCGGTATAGAATTCATTTTTGGTCAATGGCTTATCAAGCAGCTCGGTCATCGGCCCGCTGACGCGGTCGAAGACTTTCTTTTTGAGTTCTGGATCTGGGATCGCGAGAACGACTTCGCGCTTGGGCTTGCCAACCTCCGCCTGCATCTGGTATTGCAGATCGATCAGGGGCTGAATGGATTTGTGCCCGAGCTCGAGTGCAGCTACCATCACATCTTCGGGAATTTCGTTCGCGCCGCATTCGACCATCAGGATCGCTTCGCGCGTTCCGGCGATGCGCAGGTCGAGGTCCGAGGCGTCGATCTCAGCAAACGTCGGGTTGATGACGAATTCGCCGTTGACGCGTCCCACGCGCACCGCGCCGACCGGACCGTTCCACGGAATGTCCGAGATCATGATCGCGGCGGAGGCAGCGTTAATGGCGAGGATGTCGAGCGGGTTCACGCCGTCCGAGGAAAGCGAGAACATGATGACCTGCACTTCGTTGCGCATCCCATCCTGGAAGAGCGGCCGCAGCGGTCGGTCGGTCAGGCGTGCGGTCAGAATCGCCTCGGTGCCGGGGCGTCCTTCCCGTCGGAAGAATGAACCGGGGATCCGTCCCCGGGCGTACAGGCGTTCCTCGTATTCCACCGAAAGTGGGAAAAAGTCGATGCCTTCGCGCATATCGCCCATCGTGGCAGCCGCGAAGACGATCGACTCAGTTGTGCCGAAAGTCACCGCGCCGCCGGCCTGCCCGGCCAGTTTACCGGTTTCAAAGGTCAGCGTGTGATTTCCGACAGTGGTTTCGTATTTTTTTGATTCAGGTTTCATTATTTCTCCGAGTTGGGCTGAGGTTCCCCATGAACAGTCCGCATCGTTTGGATTATACGGTCAATCATATCCATCCTTACGAAGCATATTCGACTCAAATAGTAGAGGAGCGGTCAGCCATGAATAATTTCCGCCCGGTCAGGGACTGAAGAGCAGGGATGACGTCTGATGAGAGAGTCATTCGCGCTATTCAATTCCTGACTGCGGGTTTATGAATAAGACCCTAAAGGTCATTGAGACCTTTAGGGTCCGACGAACTACTTATGGCGCAGGTTCAGGCTTTCGGTGACTGCCAGGTAACGCTGGTAATCCGACTTGCGCAGGTACGCCAGCATCCTTCGGCGGTGTCCCACGAGCTTGAGCAGACCCCGCCGGCAGGACTCATCTTTTTTATTTGCACGAAGATGATCGGTCAACTGCTGGATGCGGCCCGTCATAATTGCGATCTGCACTTCTGGCGAACCGGTATCGGCATCATGACGATGATAGTCCGTGATGAGCCTGGTCTTGACTTCTTTCTGTAACGGCATGACGTATGCTTTCCTTTCTTTAGATTATGCAGGTCTCCATGTCCGCAGCCGGAATCTCGCATTTGCGAGCCAACCGCGTGACAGGACCAGTCACGGGCAGGAATTATACCAGAATTCCACCCAGCTTTTTTCGGATTTGCCCGGCATGCATTTCAAAGTGCAATTTGATATAGCGGTAAAGCCTCTCCACGGTTACATCGCCTGAAAGAATGGGGTCGTAGCCGGGATACTTCACTGATTTTTGGAAATCTTCTTCCTGCAAATTCTCCAGAGATTTCATTACACGCGTATGAGCCCTGTCATATTGCTCAGCCAGGAACGAACGGCTGAGATGGCGTGCACCGTAACGTGTATACCGGTCATTCAGTCGGTCGAACACTGACTGCGAGACCAAGGTGGCAAAGACCTTCGCAGTCCACGGCCGGCTGATGATCATCTTTAGGTCGGTCGTCATAAAGCGTGGAGCCAATGACATATGGAACAGCACTTCGCCGATTGTCCAGGCGGGATTGTCGCTGGGCAGGGAAAATGCCTCGTCAGGGATCTCGGCAAGCAGCCAATGGTAGGAATCACGCGTCTGATTTAATTCGAGTCGAAGTTCATCCTTGATCGACATCTACACCTCCACCTGGATGGCGCTGCCGGATTCATAGCGCTTCAAGCCCAGCCGGAAGAGGGTCACTGCTATGAAAAGGAAGATAACCGCCCCTGTGAGCAGCTCCGCCAAACTCTGCCAGGTGAATTCACGGATAAATTCCGCCGGCACTGCTCCGATCAGCGCGGCTGGAATCACAGTAAACAGGATGATCTTGGCATAGTTGTCGAACAAGGTGATCGGATAGATCCCAAACGTGACCAATGCGTTAAGGGCTGTAGTCGCCAGGTTGGAGATCGTACCCAGCCAGAAGGCAAGACTCTGGACCAGGATCAAAAATGATACAAACACAACCGCTGCCAGCAGGGTGGCAAAGATGAAGCGCAGCAACCCATCCCACGAGAATTGACCGGATAATGCAAAACTTAGAAATCCATAGCTGAGATCACCCATCCCGCTTGGGATGGTGCGGCTGGCGACCGCATGCAGCAGTACCGGACGCGGCAGGGAGAGATAATAATCCAGCCGTCCCTGGTTGATGATGGTGCTCAGGTTGAATGCATTGCCGAACAGCAGGGATACCAACCCGAATGCACTCGCCACCACTCCATAGGTGATGTACATATCGTCGATGCCCCAGCCGCGCACATCCTCGAAACTGTTAAAGAAGATGATCCAGATCGCAAAGTAAATAAAGTCATTGAGCATCATCCCAATGACCTGAACCAGGAATGGGATGCGGTATTCCATCACTGAAAGCAGGTTTGTTTTCCAGATGGCGAGGAGGAACCTCAGTTCTTTCATTTTGTTACTTGTATGTCGTTGCGAACCGTGAGCGAATCATTCTCCATCGAGTTTCCTACTTTGGTGAGAATGATTCGCCCTGCACTTCGTCTTCGCTGCCCATTGACACGCTCAGGGTCGCTCCGCAGGGCAGCGAACGCCCACTCACCTGCACTTGCATGCAGGTGCAAGTGTCGTTCAGCGCGAAATACCTTATCCTCCATTCACCGTGAGATAGGCTACGCCGCGTCGGAACGAAAATATCAGTGCAGTGCCGGTCGCAATAATCCAGGCGGACTGCATTGCCAGGACAGTTCCCAGCAATTCCCAACTTGGGTCAACAAAAAGTTTCGAGGGTCCATAGATCATCGCGGAGAAGGGGAGCACCCTGGCAATCGTTTGCAGCCATTCGGGATAAAAATCAAGCGGGATCAAAAAGCCGCCCAGGATAAAAATAAATTTCTGGTAGATCCACACAAAGGGAGCCACGTCCTCCACCAGAAAAGCGGAAAGACCGATCAGACAGGTGATACAGAAATTCAGAATCCACGCGCCGAGCAGGGCGACGAACGCGAACAGCCAGCTCTGCGGCCCGGGCGGCGGACCCACCAGCCACCAGACGACCGCGCTTCCGAACAAGGCATTGGTCAGGGCACGGAAGAGGGTTTCTCCCATCGAGTTGCTGAATTGATACAGGAGGAAACTATATGGCTTGTTCAAAATATAAGCGATCGATCCGTCCTTGACATTGTCCGAAATGGCGCGCGCCAGTGCGGGACGGCTGAGTTCGATGGTCTCTGCCATCATCAAATACCACATCGTGCTGTAGAGAGTCATGCCGTTGATCGTGTCTGTGCCAGCCGCGTCGAACGTGACATTCCAGAGCTGATAGAAAACCCACATGAATGGGACGATCAGCAGACTGCGCCCAATCAATTCTCCGGGATACGCCAGGCTGTTGACCAGCGTGATTTGAAAGATCGCCCAGTATTTTCGGAAGGCTTTCATAACGATAGCTTCTGCGCGGAAAAACTACTCCTGCAACGCAGAAGCCATGGGAAAGTACTTTTCGCGCAGGCTTGCCATGTGATGGTCTACATGACCGACAAGCATAGAGATCAGCGCCCGGGCACTTACAGTGTAACCGCTGGCGGTGCCACGCCGGGTGAGGGCTTCGCCGTTCATGTGTTGGATGGCAAG
Organism: Anaerolineales bacterium; assembly: GCA_035250835.1. Taxonomy (GTDB): domain Bacteria; phylum Chloroflexota; class Anaerolineae; order Anaerolineales; family Villigracilaceae; genus Defluviilinea. The sequence goes on along the minus strand of DATFET010000238.1, from coordinate 1,757 downwards.
GATGTTTGCGCGGCGTACATGTTCAAATTCATCGAGCAAATCTCGTAGAGACGCGTTATCAAACCCCGCTTCACGGACATAGTCATCCTGGTCGAAACCCGGCAGGGGTGTGGCGTCATTGCGCGAGATACACAGCAGTCGGTAGGAGAAGACCCGCTCTACGTCGTTGAGATGACCGATCACTTCCTTAATGGACCACTCTTCGGGTCCGGGCTTGAAGCGCGCCTGCGTGTCTGAAAGCCGATCGAGTGCTGCGTGCAGCTCGTCGATTTGCTGCGAAAGCGCCGCAAATACATCCTCCCGTCCTCCAGCGCGTTGGATGTAATCGGCATAGACGGGAGCATATTCTTCGGAAGTGGGTGCGGTAAGATGGATCATGTCTGGAAACTGGCCTCCTGTGTCGGGAGCTGGCGGTTTGCCAGCACATAAATGGTAATCAGGTAAATCACAACGATGATTGCAGGAATGACAACATACCGCTGTTCAGGTAAGACGAACCATGCCAGGGTAACAAGAGCCGTGCGCGTAAACGTATGAAAGGAACCAACCCAGTGCTTGATGATCCAGGAAAGTGGAAGCCACATCAGCCCGGCTAGAATCCCAACACTGAGCGGAAGGGATGTGGGGTCAGTCATAAAAAATGGGATCGCAATCGCAAACACAAGCCAGGACATCAACACTGATTGAAAGAACAGCTGGTCAAATTCATTTCTGTTACGTGTCTTGCCGAGCAGGTCTTCACCTGTGAAGCGGGCGATCAACAGCCCGAGCATGAAGATCATGCCGGTGCAGATGAATAGGATCCACGCAGCCAGCCCTACTGGCACGAATACACCTGAAATGCCAATAATCGTCCAGGCAATCATGCCTGCAATGGGCATGGCCAGGAAGCGGCTTTGTGAAAATTCCAATCGCTGCTCATCGAGGGAACGGACAGGTTGGGCATTCATTTATGGTCCTTTCTAACGCAATCATCTCAAATTGTGGAATAAAGACGCTTCCATGCCCGATTGTGTGCAGGAATAAGTATAGTATACCGAAATTTTGGACTGGGATTCAGGATGAAAAAAAATACCCTCCGAGTCGAACTCGGAGGGTATGGATCAAACCAGAATTATTATTCAGGCAAATTTACCACTTCGTCAAGGTAAGTCACATCGGGTGGATCTTTTACACCTGCCCGTTGTGTAGACTCACGGAATTCCTGGGATTGGAACAATTGCATTGCCCTCTCTCGATCGGCATATTCACCCAGAATCAAAATCTCATTCGGGCGGTCGGCTTTGCTGTATGCCCGCACACCCATGGAGCTAAAACTCTTGCGCAGCGCGGCGGCCTCCTCAAATACGGGCTTCCATTTTGCAACATCCTCAACAGTCAATCGGACGAGTACGTGAGTCATAATCATTCTCCTTTCCACATTATGAAAGACTCAAATCTTATAATACCTTCCAGGTCTGGGAGTTCTGTAATCCATTTACATCACTCACTGTATAATGCTGACAGAATAGGAGCCACGTTGAACCCTGCTGATCTTCCGATGATGCCTTTCGAAAGCAAAAAATTATGGGCAGCCTGGCTTTCCAGGCAACATAATACATCCAGGGGTGTGTGGTTGAAGCTGGCGAAAAAAGATTCGGGCATTCCGTCAGTCACTTATGATGAGGCAGTTGAGGTTGCTTTATGTTACGGTTGGATTGATGGACAGAAGAAAGGATTCGACGACAAATACTGGCTGCAAAAATTCACCCCTCGTG
>DATFET010000209.1:0-3978 GCA_035250835.1 Anaerolineales bacterium | reverse complement strand
CCCAGATCGGTTGCCACGACGACCGGGTCCTTCATTTGCGCAAGCAGGCTATCGCGGATGTGATCGCTGACCATATGCGAGGCAGTCAACACATCGCCGGGGACCGAAAAGAATCCCTGGATCTGTCCAGCATGGGGGTCGAAGGTCATATAGCGGTCTGCACCGGCGCTTTCGATCATATCCGCAACCAGGCGCGCCGTGATGGGCACGCGCGGCTGGTCTTTCTTATCCGAGCGTCCATAACACAGGTAGGGGACGACCGCAGTGATACGCGCAGCGGAGTCAAGGCGGATGGTCTGGATCATGATCAGAAGTTCCATCAGGTTGTAGTGCACCGGTGAAGATGTGGTCTGAATAACGTAGACATCCTGTCCGCGCGCGCTGCTGTTCAATTTGACGAAAATATTTTCATTCGGAAACTGGATGACATCGCGGGGACTGAGTTTTTGCTGTAGATAGTCTGCTATCTTTTGCGCCAGTTCGGGTGAACCTGAGCCTGCGTACAATTTGATCTCCCCGTACATCTTGATTTCGCCATGTGAGTGAAAATGATTTGTCATCCGAAAGCCTCGTTTTTTCTATGCCTGCCTGTTCATTTGCGGATCGAGCTCCCGTTCAGGAGGGTATTCACTGCTTCGTAGGGTGATATGTCGCGGTTCAGAACCCTCTCAAGGATCTCTTCGTATTTCCTTTTCTGGACGTTCTCCATGAAGCGATTCACCAGCGCCTCCCGGAGGACAGATTCCAGTTCGGACCCGAGCCGGGCGCGGTCCCGAGCAGACCAGTCCCCGCTCTGATGCAGGTGCTGCACATGCCTTGCGATCGACTCGGCCAGTTCCGCGATTCCTTTGCCCTCGGTCGAAATCGTTTTATGGATGGGAGGGATCCAGATGGACTTGTCACTCGTCGGGTCAGAGGGTCCCTTCGGAAGCGGGATGTCAGTTGACATTGTTTTGCCGTGATGACGGAACACGCGTTTTGTCGGGTGGGCAAGCTCGAGCGTAGAGCGAAGCGCCCGTTCCGTATTTTCGACGCCGGGCCGGTCGGCTTTGTTGATCACCAGGATGTCTGCGATCTCGAGGATTCCCGCCTTGATCGCCTGGATATCGTCACCAAGCCCGGGCGCTTCGACGACGATGGTGGTGTGCGCCAGCCGCGCCACATCCACTTCGCTCTGTCCCGCGCCAACCGTTTCGATGATGATGATATCGAAACCTGCTGCATCGAACACCTGGGCGATGGACGCAGTCGCCTGTGCAATGCCGCCGACTGAGCCGCGCGACGCCATCGAGCGGATGAAAATACCGCTGTCCCCGGAAAGATCGCGCATGCGGACCCGGTCACCCAGCACAGCCCCGCCTGTGAACGGACTGGAGGGGTCCACGGCAATGATCGCGACTCTTTGATCCTGGCTCCTCCGATAGTACAAAGCCAGCTGGTTGACAAGGGACGATTTCCCGGTGCCGGGCGCGCCGGTGACACCGATCAGATGTGCCTTGCCGGTATGGGGAAAGAGTTCTGCAAGTACGGTACGGCCCTCGGGCAGGTCATTCTCCACCTTTGTCAGCAAACGCGCCAGGGCTAAACGATTCCCTTCGAGAATGGAGCCTGTCAGCGACATGTTCCTCGAATCACGAAATTACGCAACACAGCTTTCGTATTGCGTAATTTTCTACTTGAAGGCCTCGCGTACATCCTTGATGATATCCTCCGTCGAGGCTCCCGGACCGTATATGCCGCTGATGCCCATCTCTTTCAGGCGCGGCATGTCTTCGTCTGGAATGATGCCTCCGATAAAAACACGGACATCCTCCTGCCCGTTCGCCTTGAGCAGCTCCAGGATGCGCGGCGCCAGCGCCATGTGCGCGCCGGAGAGGATCGAAAGCCCCACTACATCTACATCCTCCTGCAATGCAGCTTCCGCGATCATTTCCGGTGTTTGCCGCAGCCCGGTGTAGATTACCTCCATGCCGGCGTCACGCAGGGCGCGTGCGACTACTTTCGCGCCGCGATCATGCCCATCCAGCCCTGGTTTTGCAACGAGCACACGGATTTTCCTGTCAGTCATTGTTCCTCCGCGGAATATCTCTCCTGTCATTATACTATGATGAAATCAATGGACAAATCACACAATTTGTCACATTGCTGGTTCTCTTATCGATGTATTCTGTAATGAGTCTGAATGCACCACTGCATTCAGGCGAGTCAGTTCATTAATAAATATGCTATACTTTATACATGCAACCGCGATCTGAATGGTCGGAGTGGGCACAATCATTGCGTCGCCTCAAGCTTGACGGTTTTGCCGTGTGGCTTTTGGAAGCAGGAGGTCCATTCACCATCCTCGGCGCACAGGCAGTTTATTTGAGTCAGCCTTTCATGGGCGGGAAAAAATTAGACTCACTCGCTCACATTCTCGAAGAAGATGAAGAATCACAAGCCTTTGCCCGCTATTTACGCGGGGAGATGATTTCATGAACATCATCGCCATAGGTCTGCTCGTTCTCGTCGTGATCCTCCTGGTCAGCCTGACCCTGCTTCGCCGCAGAATCCCGATTGCACTCAGAAAAATCGATGCATACGACCGCCTGACTCGTTCCGTGGGACTTGCGGTCGAGAATGGCAGCCGCCTTCACATCTCTCTCGGACGTGGGAATCTGTTTACGACCCGCGGCGCATCCGCGCTGGCTGGCCTCGCCATGCTGCGCGAGCTGACCGAACGTACATCCTTGAGCGACCATCCTCCCATAGTTACCAGTGGAGACGCCTCCCTGGCGGTCCTCTCCCAGGACACTTTGCAATCCGGCTATCGCGCCGCGGGAGCCGAGGAGCAATATCGCTTCAATACCGGACGTTTGACCGGCCTCACGCCCTTCTCCTATGCGGCAGGGACGTTGCCCGTCACCAGCGATGAAAAAATCTCGGCGAATATATTCATCGGAGATTTTGGCCCTGAATCTGCTTTGCTGGCCGAAGCGGCTGAACGCGAAAACTCCACGATCATTGGTGCAAGTGATAACTTTTCTGCCCAGTCTATTTTTTACGCGACTTCACAAGACCCGTTGATCGGGGAAGAACTGTTCGCTGCCGGTGCATACGTCGGCGCCGGCCCGATCCATGAAGCCAGCCTCACTGTACAGGACATCCTGCGCTGGTTGATCATCGTTGCCATTGTTATCGGTTCCGGGTTGAAGTTCCTGGGAGTGATCTGATGCGCGTCTTTGCCATGCTCTTCGCGATCGCCTCAGGCTTGATCGTTTTGCTGGGATATTTCTTTCCTCTTCCACTCCTGGTCCAACTAAGAGTTCTCCTGACAGACTGGGCGGTCATCATTGCAGCCATGGCAGTGCTGATTGGTGTCTATAACCTTGTCGCTGTGCACATGGAAAAGATTCGGGCCGCGCAAAAGGGTTCGGTTTACAGCGGTGTGCTGGTTGTCTCCCTCATTATTACCTTTGCATACGGATTATTCTTTGGCCCGCAGGATGTGTACATGCTTGCCGCCGTGGATGCGGTGGTCGTGCCTGTGGAAGCCTCGCTTATGGCGATCCTGGTTGTGACGTTGATCTATGCCAGCATTCGCCTCCTGCGCCGCCGCATGGACATGATGTCTGTCCTCTTTTTGGTTGCAGCTGTATTTTTCCTGATTGCTTTCATGCCCACGCCGTTTGGCCCGGTTCCCGGTGACCAGGCCATCGCCCAGTTCATAAGCATGTTTTCCACGGGCGGCACGCGCGGTATGCTGATCGGTGTCGCACTGGGCGCGATCCTGACCGGCTTGCGGGTCATCTTCGGCGTGGACCGGCCGTATGGGGGCTAATCACTATGGCTGAACTTCGCTGTCCCAATTGTGGGAAAGACAACCCTGATTTTCTGAGCGTCTGCCAGTTTTGCCAGTCTCCTCTCCTCCCCGAAGCTCCTCTGCAGATTGGGGATAAGCCGACCAAGAAAACCACCGGTGAACTGGAGCCGGTTCTG
>DATFET010000204.1:0-3592 GCA_035250835.1 Anaerolineales bacterium | reverse complement strand
CATGGTGGACGAGTATATGAAAGTATTATTGGATTGATCTGGTGGTTGAGTAGCCCAAAGGGCGTATCGAAACTACCAGACCATCAAAGTAACTTTGTAACGAGAAATCCTTTTCTTACTGGTGGTTTCGGTATGGGCTCGACAAACACTCGCCGTACTCAGCCACCAGGTTATACAGCCCGGGAGAGTCAGCATGACAGACGAAGAGATTCTCGCATTTTTGAAAGTCCATCTTCAATCCATCCAGGAGAACGACATCCAGACCTATAACGAGACCACAGCCGAGGACCTGACTCTGTACGAATGGTGGATCACACCTCATCGCATCGATGGGCTGCCTTTCCATGAATTCATGATGTCGTCCAATGCCGAGCGCGGCGTTGTTTTCGGGGCAGAGGGTAAAGCCAAATCTCCGACACGCTTCGATCTTTCCAATGTACATATACAGAACTACGGGGACACAGCTATCGCAAGTTATACATTACTGATCAGCACGGCCTCGCCCGAAGGTGTAAAAGTTGCTTCACATAACGAGAGTCGTGTGATTGTCAGGTTCAACGGCGCGTGGAAAGTTGTCCACGTGCATAAATCCCCGGCCTGGCAGGCGCCTCACATCCCCGAATGACTCCATTGCAGTCCCGCAGTTACGATCTGCTCTGGCTGAGCCTGGCGCTGTTGTTTATTTTGCCGATCGCCATGTTCCTGTCCATTACGCCGCACGATTACTGGTTCTATGTGCGCATCGGCAGGAACATTCTCGAATCGGGGGTCATCCCCAGAGTGGATACCTTCAGTTTTACATATCCAGGCAGACCAATCTTCTATCAGCCCTGGCTTTCGGCAGTTATCTTTTGGCTGGTGCATTCCTTCGGAGGAGCAACGCTCTCCTTTTTCCTGAAAGGCATCTGTATCGCCCTGGCATACGGACTGATATGGTTTCTCATGCGCAGTCTGGGCACGGGCGCGAAGATCGCCACTCTGCTTGTCATGATGCTGGGGCTCTCCAGCAGCATGAACTGGTCCATGCGGCCGCAGATCCTGGCATATCCTTTTTTTGTGATCGTGCTTTCGGTGTTGTGGCACTGGCAAAACGGACACACAAAATGGCTGTGGACTCTTCCGCTGGCTGTTTTATTGTGGGTCAACCTGCACGGTTCTTTTATCCTGGCATTTGTTTTAATGGGGTCTGCTTTAATTTTTGGGGTGGGCGACCGAAAGAAACTTGCCATCTGGTTCGCCATCAGTTTGGGTGTCACGCTCATTAATCCGCGCGGCGTTTTTGTCTGGCAGTTTGTTTCGGATATGTTAATGTCGCCTTCGGATCAGCTATTCGCGACCGAGTGGCGGCCTCCGGTTAATGCCGGCTGGCAGATGAACATTTTCTACGCATGGCTGCTGCTTTTTATTCCGCTGGCTGCATTCTCTCCGCGCCGCTTATCCGCTCTGGAGTGGGTCTGGTTCATCGGTTTTGGCTGGCTGGCTCTATCAGGTCTGCGCTATGTCATCTGGTTCATGTTCATCATGGCGGTTCTGAGCGCTGCCCTGCTGACCGAGTTGTTGAAGACGATCAGGCCGGAGTCTCCTCTGGTGGTTCCGAATCCGCGCTTCAATATCGTGCTTGGCGGATTGATCCTGCTTCTGCCTTTGATGATGCTGCCCGGCCTGCGAGAGTCATGGTGGACGGATGCCCCGCCACCGTATCACGAAGCGACGACTCCCATCGCGGCGACAGAGTGGCTTGCGTCTCATCCCGATCTCCCTGGACCTTTGTTTGCAGAGTTCACCTTCGGCAGTTACCTCACTTTCGCGCTGCCCTCCCGTTTGCTATGGATCGACAACCGCTTCAATGCTTATCCTCCCGAACACTGGGAAAAATATCAAACGATCTCCTCTGCAGAGTATGTATGGGACAGCCTGTTGGAAAAAGATAAAGTCAATCTGCTGATGCTGTCGCTGCGTACACAGAAAAACCTGGTGAATGCTGTCGAAGACTCTGGATCGTGGTGCGAGGAATACCGCGATCAATTTGCGGTCATTTTTTCAAGGTGTGAGCCGATACAATGAATCGCTTTCACGGCAGGCTGGCCGTCCAGCAGCGCGTGCTCCCCAATTACCGAGCTCCATTCTTTGACCTGCTCGCCTCTGCCTGTGAGGGCGGGATGAGTCTTTTTAGCGGGCTGCCGCGTCCCAGCGAGGGGATTACGGTCGCGAACCAGCTAAAAATCGCTCATTACAAATTGGGACAGAACGTCCATCTCTTCAATGGCTCGCTCTATCTTTGCTACCAACGCGGACTGGTCGACTGGCTCGAGAACTGGACTCCCGACGCGTTGATCGTAGAAGCGAATCCGCGTTACCTCTCAACGCCTTCGGCTATAAAGTGGATGCAGCGGCGGGACAAACCAGTCATTGGCTGGGGATTGGGATCGCCGCCAGTTGGTGGAGTTCAGGAGCAAGGGAGGATTTCATTCATCCGCCAGTTCGATGGCCTGATCTCGTACAGCCAGCGCGGCGCGGATGAATATGCTGCGCTCGGTTTTCCCCGCGAGAAGATCTTTGTCGCCTATAACTCGGTCTCTGCGCCGCCAGCCTCCCCGCTCCCTGCCCGACCTTTGACCTTCGACCCTCGACCTGCTATTTTGTTTGTGGGAAGACTCCAGGCGCGGAAACGAGTCGACTCGCTGCTGCGCGCCTGCACCCAGCTTACCCCGCGTCCGCGCTTGATCATCGTTGGAGATGGACCTGAGCGAGAGTCACTCGAGTCCCTTGCCAGGGAAATCTATCCGACCGCGGAGTTTATTGGAGGCAGACATGGGGCTGAGTTGAAATCCTTTTTCACGGAGGCAGACCTGTTCGTCCTGCCCGGAACCGGCGGGCTCGCCGTCCAGGAGGCGATGAGCCATGGGCTGCCCGTCATCGTCGCGAAGGGAGACGGCACACAGGACGATCTTGTTCGCAAAGGAAATGGATGGCAGATTCCCCCTGATGATTTCGGTGCGCTTCTATCTACAATGAAGGACGCGCTCTCAGATATAGCGCGCCTTCGAAGGATGGGCGAGGAGTCGTATCGGATCGTGAGGGACGAGATCAATATCGAAAAGATGGTGGAGACTTTTGTGAAAGCATTGAACGTGTTAAGCGGCAAATGAATGTATCGCTTGATCCATGTCGTTATAAATGAGGATATTCTGCAAAAAGCCGGCGATATTCAGCACGTAATAGATGTGCGGGTTCGGGCAGACCATTTTGAAATAGGGAGACTTATACGGCTCCTCGCGGTGCTGATGGATGATCTCAACATCGCTTTTCGGCGTCAGCAAGTTAAAGATATTGTGAATCGCCCGCAAGCCGGCACTGGTGAGCACGTCCACGCCGGAAAGATCGAGCAGGAGATACTTCGAGCCTTCTTCGTATGCCTGACGAGCGCGTTCGAGCAGCTGACCTTCGGTTTCGCCATGCAGATGACCGCTCAAACGCAGGATGGTCACCGGCACATCCCCCTCGGTCTGTGTCAAATCGATCGTTAGCTCACTCATATCTCACAACTCCTTGAGCATTAATGCTCAGTATCTTCACGAAAATCAGAAGAATC
>DATFET010000190.1:0-2233 GCA_035250835.1 Anaerolineales bacterium | reverse complement strand
GCCAGCAAAGTCATCAGTGCAACTGCGAGCAGGAAGATCCCTGACGCATCATGTATGAAACGACCGAAGTGCTGGTTGAAACGCGCAAATCGATCGAGCCAGTCGTTTTTTATTTCAGACTCGTATACTTGTTTTGCTTTGGAGCGATTAGACATTAATGATCGAGATGCATGCTCAAGCCCATGCGCTGATGAGCAATGTCAAGATGCAGGATCCGTATCTGGATCTGCTGCCCTTCCTTGAGAGAGTCGCGCGGGGATTGGCTCGCATCCAGCGGCATTTCGGATGCGTGGATCAGACCTTCCACACCGGCGTCAATGCGGGCAAATGCACCATAAGAGAGAACACTTGTGACCACAGCAGGAAGCACGGTATTGACCGGGAATTCAGTCAGGGCACGATCCCAAGGGTTGGAAATCAGGCGTTTGAGGCTTAGCGCAACGCGGCAGCGCTCGACTGACACATCCAGGACCTGGACCTCGATCTCCTGACCCAGTGAGACAATGCGGCTCGGGTGCGAAACGCGTCCCCAGGAAAGCTCGGAAATGTGGATCAAGCCCTCCACGCCGCCAAGATCGACGAACACTCCGAAATCGGTAATATTCGTCACTGTACCCTTCACGTGCGCACCGTTCTCAAGGCTATTGAAAAGTTTCGAGCGCCTGCCAGGCTCAGCAAGGGCCGCGCGCTCAGAAAAGACCACACGTCCATCTTCTGGAACACATTCGATGACTTTGAGGTTCAGGGATTTGCCAACATAAGATTCAAGGCTTATGTCCCGATCTTCATCATCCCTGCCAGCCAGCTCAATCAGATGCGAAAAGGGGACAAATCCAGCCAGCGAGTCAGTCTCCACGAGCAGGCCTCCCCGATTGTGTCCCGTCACCTTCATGCTGATGATTCGGTCTGCAGAATACAGTTCCAGGATCTCATCCCAATTCGCCCGGGCGGGTACAACAGGAGAGACCGATTCAACTTTTTCCTCCACAGTTGGCCTGGGTTTGACCACTGCTGTTTGCGGAGGACGCGTCGGTGCATGCAGCCGCTCCTCCGCCAATACCGATTCCCACCACCCCTCATCGGTGGTCAGCATTGAGTTTTCGTACTTTCGTTTCACGCTACTGTTTTTGAGTGTCATACGCATCTCCTAGCTTGATGACTTCGTTCTGTTCCATATCGAGAATCGCACGTGCGACTGCTTCCACCGCGACTCGCTGCTTACGGTACAGGTCGGCTTCCGACATCGCAAGCCGCCCTGCTACTTCGCGCACCTTGCGTCCCTCAATGAATTTCATTTCCAGGATGTTGTAGAGTATCCATTCACTCGTATAACGGCGATCACCCTCCGGTCTGATCTGATCGACAGCTTTTCGCAAAAGGGCTCGCAAGGCATTGGCGCTATTACCTTCATGGTCTTCCGCCAGCATTTGAACAATTCGCAGTTTCATGAGTGGACTATTTGTCAGCTTTGGGCCACCCCAATAATGGGTCAACGCGTCCTTCACCCAATCTGCCAGATCCTCCTCGGGAGGAATCTCGGGAAGCGGTTCAGTCAGAAGACTGGCACTCGAATCATACCTGCCAGCGGCTCGCATACGTTGAAGCAGGTCAATTTGTGGTTGTAAATCCTCGAGGGAACGGAAGACCCGCTGCTGCAACTGACGATCCTCCAGGGCAAGCGCGGCGCGGTCTGCCATGAGCCAGACTGCATCTCGCTGTTCCCTGTCCATGGGTTGATCTGCTCTTCGAGCAATCCCAAGCAGACCCAGCAGAGGAGGTAGTTCGTCACGGTCACCGGTTACCTTACGCTGATGCAGCGGAAGAATCCAGAAATCCCCCCAGATGAATTCGTGCCTCCCATTCTCGCCATTATTCTCGATTAAATTAAGCGCTTCATCCAGGTTCTCATTTTCCAGGATGGCGCGGTTGCCTGCCACCACACTCAGGGATAATTCTTCTCCGTCCAGCGCAGCAACAAAGGCACATGGAGATTGGAGGTGGTCACGTAAAGCGGCCAGCACGGTTTCAAGGAATTGCTGCAGGTCGCTGCGAGTTAGCAGCCTCTCTTCAATATTTTGAAGCAGCTGAAGTTCGGCGCGGTCGCGACCAAAAAATAGCAGCTTTTCCCAGATCGGGGAAAACAGTGTAATGGCATGTTCGAATAACAATACAGTTACTACCACGGAGAGAGGTACAAAAGCCGTGTAGGGCTGTCCTTCCAGCAAAAGACCGG
>DATFET010000174.1:0-6853 GCA_035250835.1 Anaerolineales bacterium | reverse complement strand
ATCTCCCGAATATCCTGCAAGTCTTTTGGTCGATGGGCGACGGCTTTGAGAATAACTAAGTCTTCGGGAGTTGGCAGTCTGATAATGACAGGGCCCGCATCGTATAAAATGCCTCTTTCGACCACTTCCTCTTCAAAAGGTAAAATCCCGAGGGAAATATCAATGTTGATTCCACTCTTAGTGTGCTGTAGTAATAGTACGCGACTCGATTTCGCAAATTCCATTGCATTTTCGACGCGTGGTTCAATCCCCACTTCTTTGGCAAGGTTCAGAATTTTTGGCGTATCCTGTACTGATGCAATAAACATTGCATCGAGATCAACAGTTAGACGAGGTCTTCCCAAGAAACCTGATGCAATACCTCCAATGATGACACCTCGCTCTCCATATTTATTCAGCAATCGTTGTAAGTCTAACAAAGGCTCAATTAATGAAGCAAGGTCCCCTGGAAAATTCATTTTCCCTCTTTTAATTTTGCCCAACGGTTGAAAACTTCATTTTCGCTTTCATCTGGTTCAAATGAAAAACCGAGACCCCGCGCAAGTCCCCAAATTGCAAAGATCTGCCTTAAGCGTGTTTCCACAGTCATGGCGCGCAATTCCTGCCGTTCGATCTCTTCGACGGCTTTCCATCGGTCACGCAAGTGGAAACGGATTTCTTCAGCGTTCATTTTTTGCTAGGATTTGCAGACAAAACTCAAATGTTAAGGAAGAATATGCTGCACACTGTAATTATAGCATGTGGTAAAACGTGACAGACTGTGCACAACTGTTGAATTTCAAATCCTCTCCCTTGAGTTTAGACGGATTTGGATTCAATTTCCACCCTGACTTCGATGATCCGATCGAGGCGAAAATTTCTTTCCGCATTCCTCAAATGACAATGCGCCTGCAAATAGACGTAGTCTGAAAGTCCCATCACTTGTTTGGGTGTGACCCAGCGCTCGGTCTGCTGATTATCGCCATCCACATAGCGGATGAATAATTTCTTTTTGCTGTAGATTGCCTCTCCCAATTCGGTCGGCAGTTGTATCCCGTCGTTGGGCCAGACGGGCGAGTTGTAAATGCCGATATATTCGTCGAGCGGCTTGTTGAATTCCTTCAAGCCATCCATCATGCCGAAGAAAATGCCGCGGGCGGTGTGGGCATCGTCCAGGGCGCGGTGGGCGAGCATGACCGGGACGTGAAACGCCTCGGCGATCGCCTGGAGGCTGTAGGAGGGGAGATCATAATTCTGACGCGCCAGCATCAAAGTATCGATGAGGTTGGGGATCTGGATCTCGCGCTTCAGGCGGCGGAACTCACTGTCCAGGAACTGGATGTCGAACTGGGCGTTGTGACAGACCACCACCGTCCCTCTGAGCCACTCCACTACTGTGTCTGCGATGTCCGCGAAGACGTGCTGCCGGGATAGCTCCTCGTCCGTGAGTCCGTTCGTGCTGGCGGCGCCGGGGGAAAGGGGACGTTCGGGATTCACGAGCGCCTGGAACTGCTGCTTGATCCGCCGCCCCTCTGTCAGGATGATCCCCACCTCGCAGATGCGGTCCCCAAACCAGGGAGAAAGCCCCGTGGTCTCAAGGTCCAGAAAGGCGAAGCGGGCACTGGAAAGGTCAAATCTGGAAGGATTCGGTTTCATTTGCACTCAGGCAGGACGCTTAATTCATTCATTTGTTTCGTGGCTTCTGTTTGGTTTTCTGGAGAAGCCTCCAGGGCTCGTTCCCAGGTGGTCAGTAATGCCCTGCATAACTTGCGATCCTGTGAGATCACCCTATCAGTCAGCTTGCCGGCTTTCTCCGTGTGCCCCAGGCGCGCCAGGGCTTCGATAAAGACAAGATTCTCGACAGGCTGCAGAGCTGTGTAGCCTGCCGAGCTGGCGGATTCGTAGTTCGAGATCACCTCTTCCCAGTCATTATACTGACGGGCCAGTTCCGCCTTCTCGAAATAATAACACCAGTTTCGCTCCGGCTCCGGTCCAAAGTAAGGCGCCGGGTTTGCCATATATTCGCCATTCCGTTCAACCTGCCCGATGTTGGAGAGATCAATATTGTCTGCCAGGTTTTGTGGAAGTCCCGGGAATGCCTCCTCCGTTATGTATTCGGGCTCCAGGAGATGCAGGCATCCGTCACCCGGCTGGTGGATGAGGAGGATGTTTGAGGTTGTGCCATTGAATTCGACCGTACGATAGTTGCCTGCCATTGGCAGGTTGGGCGACAATTTTGGAAGCAGCGATCCGCCGAGACGGTTCTTTGTGTACAGCAGCATGTAGGATAGCTCTGAGGCTTGCGGATCGTAAACCAGGTTCAGCGGAGCCGAAAGCTGGAGGTCCGCCGCGTATTGCAGCGGCAGCTCATCTGTCACCAGGGCGGTGCCGGGTTTCAACGCGGGCGCGCGCCAGGCAAGCTGCCAGAAAAAGTTTTTTTGGTTCTGCCAGTCGCGGCGGAAGGTATTTGCCTGGCTGAACTGCATCCCAATGGCGAGGGCGACGATCAGGCTGATGAAGGCTTCCTTGCGGCGGTCATCCTTGAACAGGTAATCGATCAGCCCGGCGGTCAGGAGGCTGGCGCCAAACAGGACGGAGATCAGCAGCCGGTCCCAGTCGAAGCGCAGCTCGAGCGGCAGCCCCGCGATCAGGGATGGGATGCGTCCGCCGAGGATACCGACGAGTCCGAGGAGGATCGCCTGTCCTGCCCACGCATCCTTTTCTGCGTCCTGGACATCCTCCACCCGCAGGGAACGGAAATAGAAAATCAGCCCGGCCAATGCAGCCAGGATCACGAGTAGCGTAAGCCAGTCGGTCAGGGACGAGAGCGGGGAGGGGATCAGGTCGAACGTGCGCGTCCAGGCTTCGAAGGCAGCCACCCGCAGGGTTGGAATAATGTCCCTCAGCATGGAGAGGATCAGGTTCGGCAGCCCGCCTCCGCTCAGCCCCTCCCCAAAACTGTGACCGCCGTACAGATCCGAGTTGTGATACACGTATTGACCCAGCCCGGCGAGGAGCCAGACGAGTCCATATCGGGAACCCCAGTATTTGAGCGTATTGATCGAGCGCTTGCTGAAAGGTCCATCCAATGCGAACCAGATGATCACGGGCCGCAGGAATTCCATGCCCAGAAAGTATTCCGTGGTCGCCAACCCTATGAACTGTGTAATCAGGGCGTAGACGGTCCATTTCTTTTGTGAGCCTTCCTGCAGGGCGCGGGCTGTCAGCCCAAGGGACAGAACGAAAAATAGAAAGGAAATCCATTCCTGGTTGGCATGGGTAAAAGCCACCCATTGCTGGGCATAGCCTGGGTACACCAGGGAAAGGAACGCTGCCCAGAGTGCCTTGCGGGGATACGTCGGCCAGATCTGGTTAAACGTCCAATAGGTAGCCAGACTTGCAGCGACTCGAATAGCCAGGCCAAAGACCTGCCAGGCGAATGGATTTGTGCCAAAGATGCTGGAGGTCAGGAAGAAAAAGGGACTGACCAGGGGATCGTACGGCAAAAAAGACCGCGCCAGTTCGGCGGGTCCGTTGTGCTCGAGCAGCCAGACAAAGACCCAGTCGTCCCAGTAAAACCCCATCCAGGGTGTCAGCAGTCCATACGCAAGGATTCCTACCAGGGCGAATGTCCAGGGGATCGACTTTTTACTGAATTGCTGGGAAGTTAACCATGTGCTCATATCGTCTGTGATGCCCACCTGATTATAGCGAAAAAGACTGGCCGCGCTCGATTACAGATTTTTTGTCCCCTGCGTACAGGGTAACAGCCCCTCTCCCGTGAACGGCCCATTGGTTTGCGCCATCCTCCAGCATGCCGGTCTGCTCGTCGATCCCGATCAGGGTCACAGCGGGTCGCTTTTTCATCAGCGCTGGCGCCCAGGCTGCCCCAAATGTGTTATGGTGCGGCAGGACGATTGCATTGGAAACGAGATTCAATCCTTCATGGACCCGCTTTGCGCTTGGATCGTAATAGGACTCACACATGACCATCGCTCCTGCGCTCGAGCCCGCGATGACCGCGCCATCCTGATACGCCTGGAGGACTGCCTGCCATGCAAGGCTGTTCTTCAACGTCTGACCCAGATAGTGGGGGAACCCGCCCAGCATATAAATCAATTTCGCATCGCGCAGAGACTGTGCGATTTTTTGATCCTCTGCCCGGATCCTGCTGAGCAATGGCACAGAAATTACATCCTTTGCTCCCAAACTTTGAAACCAGCGAATTCCATGATTCCCGGCGCGCTGGTGGTTGTTATCCGGCGCGGCGGCAGTTGGGATAATGCGGACAGGCGCATCCAAGCCACCGGCCAGTTCGATGGCTTTCAAGTCAGGTTCGCGCATCTGGCCGCCGAACTCGGCGCCACCTTCAAGGAGTAAGTATCCCATGCGGAAATATTACCGCATTTTGCATAGATCACCGGCTCATCGTGCAATAGCGATACTACCAGCCGAACTCGTCGAATCTTTTCCCCGTGAAATGATTTCGCAGCGCCTGCTTAATATATGGGATCGTGTTGTCTGGTAGATCGTCAACATTTACCCAGAGCAATTCGTCACACTTATCCGGTTCGGCGTTGAGCGGTTCGATATCCCAACTACGGATATTCAGGAAGAAATCGACGCGTTCATCTCCATCCCTGCGATGCATGACGCTGGAGTATTCAATATCCTGCGCCTCTATGCGGACCCCAATCTCCTCCCGGGCTTCTCGCGCCGCAGCAGCGAGGACGGTCTCCTGCCCATCCAGATGCCCGGCTGGGACACTGTACTGACCGTCGGCATAGCCGGTGTTGAAACGACGCAGCAGCAGGATTTGGTCCCCGCGCAGAAAGAATAAGTGAACCGTGACGGGAAACATGGCGCGCTGCGACATGGAATTAGGCGGGCTGAGTCAGGCGTAGATTCCCGGCAATCAGCGGCAGGACCTGGTCTGCGAATCCTTCAGCAGATGGACGCTTCTTGCTTTTGTCGCGGCTCCATTGCATCGCCAAGCCATAGATCGCCCAGGTTGTCGCCGTGGCGGCGATTTTGGGATCGACGTCTGTGCCGAGTTTTTCGATCCAGTTTTGGATCAGTTCCTGCACCTGTCCCTTGATCTGGGTTTCCATCACGGACTCGAACTGCTGGGATGGGGGATTGCAGTGCGAGCTGGCAATCGAAATAAATTCACAGACTGTAATGATCAGGGCGCGCAAATTCTCCATGCTGAAGGTGCAGACGTTGAGAGTGCGCTTCTCCAGCTCCTGACGGAATCCCTGGCGGACGCTGTAATCGAGCAGGGCGTATTTATCGGGGAAATGGGCATAGAAGGTGGCGCGGTTGACGCCAGCCTTTTCGGTAATATCCTGCACCGAAACGGAATGGAATCCCTTCTCAGCCACGACTTCCATGAAGGAGTGCTCGAGCAGGCTGCGGGTCCGTTTGACGCGCGGGTCGAGTTTTTCCTGGGGGAGAGTAGACAACATTTTGGCTCCAGTGTTGCTTATCCAACAGATTCGAGCTTTTGATGGTTGACCCAATAAAGCAACGGGTGTAAATTATGCAACAGATGTTGTGTAAGCGACAAATGTATATTATCACAACGTTCCAGGATAGTCAAGAAGAGTGTCGCAGTAAGGATCGGTCGGATGGATATGACATTTGGATTTGCTCTGCGCTGTAGGGTAAATCCTACCGATGATTATGGGTATTCTTCCCCGACTTATCCCTATTGCTATGCCTGGTCTATCGTTAATCCAAGTATTGGCGATTGTTACCAGGCATTTGACGAAACGTGAAATCTGATAACGCTAAAGGAGTATTCGTAAGTGTTAAATCTTGTTACCGAAAAACAGCTCACCCCAAACGATGAATTTGAAGAACTGGCAAGCGAGGAACAGATCGAACGAACGGTGCAGGCACTGCAGGCAAATAATATCGAAGCGCTGGTGGCCGAAAATGCCGAGGAAGCACGTCGATTGTTTTTCGAACGACTACCAGAGGGAGCCGAGGTTTTTCTGGGCTCTTCTGTGACCCTGGAGACGCTCGGAATCAAGGACGAGATTGATTCATCCGGGCGGTTCAACTCCCTGCGCACCAGGATGTGGTCCATGGATCGTACCGCCCAGGCACGCGAGATCCGCAAAATAGGCGCCGGTCCGGATTATGCCGCAGGCAGCGTCCACGCGGTGACGGAAAATGGACAGGTGTTGATCGCCTCGAATACCGGCAGCCAGCTTGGACCGTACGCTTCTGGTGCAGGCAAAGTTATATGGGTAGTGGGTGCCCAAAAGATCGTCCGGGACCTGGAAGAGGGTTTCAGGCGGATCGCAGAATACATTGTCCCTCTCGAGGAAGTCCAGATGCAACAGCTTTACAACACTCATACCCATATCAGCAAGGTTTTGATCGTCAACAAAGAGATTCGACCAGGTCGCATCACGATGATCATCGTGAAGGAAGAACTTGGATATTAATAAAACAGGAGAAGATAAAATGAACGTAACAATCATTGGCCCAGGAAATATGGGACGTGCCATCGGCACCCGCGCGGCCGCGGGCGGACATTCGGTCACATTTGTGGGTGATAAACTCGAAACCGCAGAACAGGCTGCGAAAGATGTAAAAGCCTCTACAAAAAATAGTGCGCAGGTTTCCACTGCGAATCTCGAAAATATCGATCTTGGGGACATCGTTGTACTTGCCTTGTGGTACGGCGTAAACAAACAAGTTGCCGGGCAGCTCGCCGACAAGCTCAACGGCAAAATCGTTGTGGACATTGCGAATCCTCTGACCTCCACATTCGACAATCTTGCCACACCGCCGAATTCATCTTCTGCAGAGGAGGTTGCCCAAGCCGCCCCTGGCGCCAAAGTAGTCAAGGCGTTCAATA
>DATFET010000163.1:0-6068 GCA_035250835.1 Anaerolineales bacterium | reverse complement strand
CCTGTTTATCTTCATTCGCACCGGGCCCCTCGCCGATGAACATGATCTCGGTATGTGTGGGGCCCTCGCCCGGCACCGCTTTCGTTCTTCCCTTATATAGATCACACTTTGTGCATACAGAAACCTGCTGTGCAATCGTTTCCAATGCTTCCTGAGCTTTCATTCCTGCTCCTTGCCGATCGCCGAGCCGACATTTCTCGAAAGAAAGTCTTTGTTCAACGATCCCAAACTCATCAGGATGGCATCTTCATCGTTATCCCTGTAGTAACGCCTCCTGCGTCCCGTCACTTCATACCCAAACTTTCGATACATCTCCTGCGCCGCCAGATTACTCTCGCGCACTTCCAGAAAGGAACTGCGTGCGCCTTCGTCGAGGGCTTGCAGCAGTGTGTGAGACAGCAAATGGGAGGCGATTCCATGCCTGCGAAAATCAGGATGCGTGGCAATCGTCGCGACATGCATCTCATCCACCAGCAGCCACCCCACCACCATCCCAATGACATGTCCGTCCACTTCAGCCACCCAGCAGCGGGAGGCCGGGTTGTCGGTCAGCTCGAAGCGGAAAGAACGTTCCGGCCACGGCAGATTGAATGACATTTGATCCAGCTGGACGACAACTGGAATATCCTCCGCTGTCATCTTACGAACGACCGGATTCATGCGGCCACAGGCTCAGTGGTGTGCAGATAGATCGGCGCCAGTGAAGCCTCATCATCCACCTCCCCTTCTTGCCAGCGCGCCCAGGCCAGTTCTGCCAGGATGGACGGACGCC
Source organism: Anaerolineales bacterium (assembly GCA_035250835.1). GTDB lineage: Bacteria > Chloroflexota > Anaerolineae > Anaerolineales > Villigracilaceae > Defluviilinea. Next base: position 5,296 of record DATFET010000163.1, on the reverse strand, counting down.
GCACACATTGCGAAGGAGGCAGGAGATTTACATTCACCTCATCCCGGGCAAGCCGCTGACGATCCTCCGCCGAGAGCTCTCCGCACACGATGGATGGAATACGAATCTCATAGATCAGCGATTCGACTGGGACGACGCGCGCGGGACCCTTTGACTGCCAGCCCTGCTTGACGCTTTTATACCAGACGACAGCGAGTCGGCCGCGTCCCGCCCGGATGGCAGCAAGCAGCGGGAGCTTCGAGGCGGGCTGCGCGGCGGCGTAAATATCCAGAGTGGGAATCCCGATCAAGGGAAGGTCCAGTGCCAGTGCCAATCCCTTTACCAGGGATAAGCCAACGCGCAGGCTTGTAAAAGACCCGGGTCCCAGTGCCACGCCCAGGGCACGCATATCTTTCATCGTCAGGCCGCAGCGCCCGAGCAGTTCTGCAACGGCAGGGGCAAGCTCAACCGTATGGTGCTGCTTACTGCGCCAGACAGATTCCCCCAGCACCTGTGCACCATCATGGATCGCAACACCCACCTGTGCAGTGGACGTATCCACAGCCAGCAGCATCAATCCGCTCCGTAGGCGGCGCGGCGGATGACGTCGAGCAGGTCATCATACCGTTTGCCGTAAGATCTGAATTTCATTTCACGTTCTGTCTCGTTCACATATCTGAGCCTCACCCGCAAATGGTCACGGGGGATCAGCTTCTCCATGCGGTCAGGCCATTCGATCAGCAAGGGTCCCTGGGCCAGCATCGAACTGAGGTCCAGTTCCTCCGCCTCGAGCGTGGAGTCGAGACGGTAGGCGTCCAGGTGGAAAAGCTGTCCCTGGTCTGCGCTGCGATAGATGTTCACCAGGATGAAGGTCGGGCTGGAAACAGCATCCAGCGATCCCCATCCCCGGGCGATACCCTGTACAAAAGTGGTCTTGCCCGCGCCAAGGTCGCCCTGCAGACAGATCACATCGCCTACCTGTAGGGATTCGCCCAACCGTCCGCCCAAATGACGGGTCTGTTCAGGGCTGCGGCTCAAAAAATCCACGGTAGGGGGATCGAGGATCGGCATCCAAAAGATTATATCAGGCGATTCTCATCCGACTGTCGGCGAGATGGGATTTTATCCCAGGCATGTAGACTCTCGATTCACTTTCGGTTAAGATACACAAATAAGCTACAGGTCACCTGGATTCAATCAGTCACTGACTGTCACCAGATGAGAAGGAGAGAAACATGCAGCCAACCCTCGATACAGTTTGGGAAGCACTTGTCACAGGCTTCTGGAACCTGATCGCCGCTCTGGTGATCTTTATCATTAGCATTTACCTTGCGCGCATTCTGAGCAACATCGTCCGACGCATGCTCAATAACCGAAAGATCCCTTTGGGGGTCGCCCAGCTTTTCTCACAACTAACCTTATGGGCGATCATCGTCAGCGGGTTGATCCTGGCGCTGCAGCGCTTCTTCGATGTCACCGCCTTCCTGGCCGGGCTCGGAATTGCGGGATTAGCAATTGGCTTTGCATTGCAGGATATTATGAAGAACCTGGCGGCTGGAGTCGTGCTCCTGGTACAGCAGCCGTTTCATGTGGGTGAATCGATCGGCGTGAAAGGATACGAGGGAACCATCACGGCAATCGACCTGCGTGCCACAGAAATGCGCGCCACAGATGGACGCCTGGTCATCCTGCCCAACGCGGATGTGCTTGTGAATCCGATCATCAACTATACGCGCACCCGCCAGCGGGAAGTCGAACTCAGCCTGAACCTGCCTCTGACCAGTGAGCCGGATACAATCCGACGGATCCTGATGGACACGTTGCAGGGCGTCACAGGAGTTCTGCACCAGCCGGAACCTGCTGTCGTGTTTGTAAACATGACCGATTCTGCCATGCAGGTGAACTTCAGCTTCTGGGTGGACGTGAATGAGACGGGTACCGACCGTGCCAGGGATGCCGTACTCTTAAAAATAAAATCCGCCCTCAGCCAGGAGGGGATCGAAATCCCACATCCAGTCCAGGCGGTGTATTCGCAGTCGTAGGGATAAGCAGTAGACAGGTACACAGGATCGCCTGATGTACCTGTCTACTGCCTGCCTACTTGTCTCCGGCATCAATTCCCAGTTTTTCTCCGATCATGTGTGCGATCGTGCGGGCGGCTTCCGGCCTGCCGGCCCGCCGACAATTCTCGATCACCTTTTTGCGTTCCTGCGGGCGGGAGATCCAGCGCGTGAGGGCGCGCACCACATCGATTGGCTTGGGTGCCCAGACACCGGCGCCCTCCTCCTGGACAAAGGTGACATTGCCATCCTCCTGCCCGGGCAATTTTGAATACAGGATGATCGGCAGCTGCGCGTTGAGTGCCTCGGCAATTGTGCCCGGCCCAGCCTTGGTGACGATGTAATCGGCAGCGCGCATAAAATCGGGCATTTCGCGTACGAAGCCATAAATGCAGACTGGGTTTTCCCATCTCCGCGAATCAAGTTCCTCCTTCAGACGTTGATTCCGTCCACAAACGATGACCAGGCAGATATCCAGGCCGGAAGCGTCTATCTCCGCGGCGGTCTGCGCCAGCGGTCCCATCCCCTCCCCTCCACCGACCAGCAGCACGACTGGCTTACCCACAGGCCAGCCAAGCTTTTTTCGCGAAGTACTCTTCTTTCCCAATGGCTGACAATAACGGTCGGCAACGGGAAGGCCGACCACGCGCAGTTTTTCGGCGGATATGTGGTATTTGATGGCGCGCAGGCGGGCGGTCTCAGTGGGGACCAGGATCAAGTCGGCGCGATTATCGTACCAGAGCGCATGCGTGGTGACCATGTCTGTGACTACGTTAATAAATGGAGGGCGGTGGGCCCCCAGGGCCTTCAGTGCAAAAGTGTTCGCAAAGGGATGGACGGTGACGATCAGGTCGGCGGGATGTCGTTTCACCATGGCCTTGGCCGCCTGGCGGGCAATCGGCCACATGGTGGTCGTAATGACACGCGAGCGGGCGCGCCCATCCGTGGCATGGAAGCTCGCGCTCCACAGCCTGGGTGCCTTGACCATGTAGGGATACATATCCGGGGTGCGGTTGAACGGCAGCGGTGCATAATCCTTGAAAAAATCCACCATCTCGGTTGTGACCGTATCCGCGTATTGCAGATGGATGGCTTCGATAATGGCTTCGGCTGCAGAACGATGCCCGCCGCCCGTATCGGAAAAGTAGAAGACGATGTTTGGTTTAGTTTGAGTTTGATTGTTCATCTTTGTCATGTTCAGTCAGGTTTGTTTTGAGTCTCTTTGCAAGCTCGCGGCGGGTGAGCAGGATCCGTCTTCCACAGCCTTTACATTCTAAACCAATATCTGCGCCCAGACGGATGACCGTCCATTCATAGGAACCGCAGGGATGCTGTTTGCGCAGGCGCAGGTGATCGTTCAGTCGCAGGTCAGAAAGCATGTTGCATACCAGGTGCCCGATTTAGAGAGGATTATACCCAGAGCGGTCACAAATTGCGCTTTTTTGAAGGTGGGAGAACGCAATGTGTGACCGTGGGCATTATATAAATTGAATTATGATAAACTACCCAGCGGAAATTCCACCTGTGTCCATAGAAGGAATCGATGGAGAGGAATCATGTCACCACGCGAAACATATTCTGTCGAGATTGCAGGTTTGAAGCGCGACCTGCGCCTGTTCGAGATCAAGCCCGGTCTCAGGATTGCCATTCTCAATATTCTGGGAGATACCGAGCTTGTCCAGGTGTGTGCGAAACGGCTGAGCGAAAAACTCCGCGACAAGGAATATGACGTATTGGTGACTGCTGAGGCGAAGTCCATCCCGCTGGCGCACGCGCTCTCGGTGGAGACGAAAAAACCCTATGTTGTTTTACGCAAGCTCTACAAGCCGTATATGGGCGCTGCGCTCAAAGCTGAGACGCTATCCATCACGACCGGCGAGCCGCAGACTCTCATCCTCGACGAGAAGGATATCGATCTCATGAAGGGCAGGAGGGTCATCATCCTGGACGACGTCATCAGCACCGGTTCCACTCTGCAGGGGATGAGGATGATCCTCGAGAAAGCGGACTCCACGGTGGTGGCAGAAGCGGCGATCTTCACAGAAGGCGACCGCGCCCAATGGATGCACATCATTGCCCTCGGGCACCTGCCGTTATTTACCGATTGAACATGTAGGGTCCGGCCGCTGCCCGACCCTACATGGTTACGAAAATAATTTTTGTTTCCTCTCACGCGTCATCCTTTTGATGGCGCGTTCTCTTTTCATCGCCGATCTTCGATCGGGCTGTTCCTCCACATACACCAGCTTTACCGGGAGACGCATGCGGGTGTAACGCGCCCCGCGTCCCCGGTTGTGGACGGCGACGCGCCGCTCGGGATCGATCGCCCAGCCCGTGTAGTATGTCCCGTCCGCGCACTGAACGATATAACAGTAACAGGCCGCCTGATTCACGAATCGTCTTTCCGTGGTTTGCGCGGCGTAAATATGGAACCGAACAACATCTGGTTCATACGGTCTCCAAACGAGGGCGCGCTGACTGGCTGTCCCTCACGGCTCAGCCATTCGGCCGCGTGCCGTTCCTCGTCCCAGCGGATCCGTCCGCGCCAGTTGTTCTCGAGCTGATCCAGGATAGCCTCACGGTCATTCTCTTCAATTTCATCCCTCAACTTGAGCAATGAAGTAATATAAGTATTTAACAGGCGCACCACATTCTCGCGGTTATCCATCACCGAGCCGCTCAGGGATTGTGCATCGTCATGGAACGCCAGACCGGAGGTGACCGACGCGTATGGACGTCCCGCCAGTTTGCGGGCTTCCTGCCAGCCGGGTGTATCCACGGTGGCATCCAGCAGGGCAGAAGCCGCCAGCTGCGGAAGAAGATGGATCGCTGCAAAAATGCCGTCAGCTTCGGCGGTGTCCATCAGCAGCGGCATGGCACCGATCAGGTTGACGAATTCCATGCCGATGTTAAATACATTGCCGGGTGTTCCTGTCGGAGTGGTGACCACCATCAATCCCTTGTCGAACAGGTCGGCGCGGGCGGCTCTGACACCGTACTCGACGCCGTGCAAATATTCCGGGTTGATAGCCGGGCTGAGACCGATGTAATGCCGTCCCTGCGGCAGAAGCTCACCTGCCCAGGCAGTCACCATCGCCTTGGAAGGAGCCGTGTCGAGGACGAGTGATCCCTCCTCCAGGTCTGGCGCGATCGCCTCAAGCGATTCACGGATCCCTGCGAAGGGCAGCGCCAGGACGACGATCTTCGAGCCGCGCACCGAGGCAGGCAGGTTATATTTCACGTCATCCACCGCGCCA
>DATFET010000281.1:0-20271 GCA_035250835.1 Anaerolineales bacterium | reverse complement strand
AAGAATCCAGACCGGGTGGAGAGATTGATCCTGATCGCTACAGCAGGAGAGTTCCGGCTGCGGCCGCTCTTCCGTTTTGGATTGAGCATGCCCTACTGGATTCTTCGCTTAATTAGGCCATTTACGCGGAACCGGTTATCGGCTTCCCCTGCGGTGTTGAAGCAGGTCTATTACCATAGCCTGTCCAAGTGGTCGGGCTGGGAAAAGTTCAAAGCTCTCCAGGTGCCCGTGCTCGTGATCCGAGGGAACCGCGACCAGGTCTTCGAGAAGCCCTTGTTCGAAAAGGTAACCGGGTCCATTCCCGACGCGCAGGATGCCGATATCGGCGCATCCGGCCACATGGTCATGCTGGAACGGCGGGAGGCTGTAGACCGCGCCATCGAGCGATCCCTCGAAGGTGAGGGTCAACGCTCGTGGCGCGAGACCTCCGGCGATGTCCAAACAAAAAAAACCGGGCGCGACCGCCTGCGAAGATCGCGTCCCTGGCTGGCACATTATGAGCCGGGCGTGCCTTATACGGTCGGCATACCGAACATCCCGCTCCATCATCTATTGCGTTCAGCAGTGCGCAGGTTCCCTTCCCGACCTGCTGTGATCTTCGAAGGGGAAAAGCTATCCTATCGGCAGATCAACCATGGAGCTAATCGCTTTGCCAATGCGCTGCTAGGTTTAGGAGTGGGGAAGGGTGCGCGCATTGCCCTGCTCATGCCGAACATCCCGCAGATGGTCATCGCCTTCTACGGCACTATGAAAGCGGGCATGACGGCGGTGTTCGTGCCGCCCGTGATCGCGCCCGAGGAAGTGGTGCGCCAGATCCGGGACTCAGAGGCGAGCCTGCTGGTCACAATGTCAATGTGGGCTGGGCTGGCGCAACAGATCCAGGAAGGGGCGGGAGTTCCGCACGTCCTGCTCACTGATCCAGCCGATACACTCTCGCTGCCTAAGTTCATCATCTCACACTGGCGCAACCGCGCCTTTGGTCTGCCGAATGCCCTGAAGTGGAGGGATTTCCTGGCAGGGCGGAGCAACAAGTCACCGGGCTTCGAGGTTCCTACTGAAGACCTGGCTGTGATCGCATACACGGGCGGTACTACGGCACAGTCCAAAGGCGTGATGCTCTCGCATCGCAACCTGGTGGCAAACGCCTTGCAGACGCGCCACTGGCTGCCGGACGTGATCGAAGGCGGCGAACGCTTCCTGTGTGTGGTGCCGTTCTTCCACAGCTACGGGTTGACCGGCGCGCTGAACGTACCGGTTGCGATCGGCGCAACGATGATCCTGAAACCTCAGTTCCAGATCCTGGATGTGCTGGAGACCATCCGCAAATATCGTCCGACGGTCTTCCCCGCTGTCCCCAGCATGTATGTCGCCATCAACACCTTCCGCGGCGTGCGCAAATATGGGATCGATTCCATTAAGGTTTGTATCAGCGGGTCGGCGCCGTTGCCGGTCGAGGTGCAGGAAAGCTTCGAAAAATTGACAAAGGGTCGTCTCGTCGAAGGCTACGGGCTGACGGAAGCCTCCCCGGTCACGCATGCCAATCCGCTGTCCGAGAATCGCAGGGTCGGGAGCATCGGCCTCCCACTGCCCTCCACCGAGGCCAGAGTTGTGGACCTGAAGCGGCGTGATAAGGAAGTCAAACCTGGTCAGATCGGCGAGTTGGTGGTGCGGGGTCCACAGGTGATGATGGGCTACTGGAAGGACCAGAAATCCACAAGAGAAGTCCTGACCGAAGATGGCTGGCTTCAGACCGGCGACGTGGCGCAAATGGATGAAGACGGCTATTTCCGCATTGTGGCGCGCAAGGCAGATATGTGGTACGCTTCTCGCTCCAAGTCTGGCGTCCCCGCATTCCCTCGCGACGTGGAGGAAGTGATCTACGAAATCCCGCAGGTCAGGGAAGTTGTGGTCGTGGGCATCGCCGGGCATCCGTTTGCGTTTGTGATCGCGGGCAAGGATCGTCCCACGCCCGCCGTTGTGATTGCATACTGCAAGCGCAGGCTGCCTCCGCACCTGGTGCCGCGCTTCGTCATTTTCATGGACGATTTCCCGCGCACCTTCATCGGCAAGGTTCTGCGCAGGGAACTGGCAGAAAGATATGAACAGCATGTCGGTTGATTACACTTACGCTGTGTGAGCCAAATTCAGTAAATCACAAGATAAGATGAAAAGAACGTTCGAAGACAATATCACGATTCCCACATTTGCAAACTATGTCCAGACCGGCTCAGGCACACCTGTAATTCTGATCCACGGGATGGCTGCCTCCCATCACGATTGGGACGATTTCATCCCTGAGATCTCTGGTCAAGGTTACAGCTGTTATGCCCTGGATTTGTTAGGCCACGGCGACAGCCCCAAACCCGCCTCGCGCGCCTATCAGATGGAATGGCTGTTCGATCATTTCGCGGGCTGGATGAGATCCCTGCATTTGACGGAGCCCGCCATCCTGGTTGGACATTCCCTTGGTGGCTATCTGGCGCTGGAATACGCGCGGCGCGTCTCGGCCTGGACCCGCAGCCTGGTCCTGGTCAATCCGCTTTATTCCCTCTCGCAGCTGCCTCGCCTCCTGCGGCGGACGTACCGCCGGCCGCACCTGAGCAGTTTCATCGTCGAGCGCACGCCCGGCTGGATGTTCCGCCTGATCGTGGATATGACCAGCATGGCGATGGGGAGTAGCAGCGGCGCGCGCCATGCCCTTCCCGAAAGGGTTCGCGCCCAAACTGCACTCGATTATTCCCGCACCTCACCCGGCGTATATAACGTTATCAATAACAGCTGTGACCTGAATGGAAATGTATCGACCATTTCAACGCCCACACTGGTGGTCTGGGGTGAGAAGGATCAAACCTTATCTCCCTCTTCATTCAATAAGCTGGTGAAACAAATGCCTCACGCGCTGGGAAGCTCCTTACGCGCGGGGCATGTGCCTCATCAATCGAACACGGATGAATTCAATCAGATCGTCATGGAATTCCTGAAGGGGAATTCCTGAGCTTGCAGGTCCTTATCCCCTGGGTGCCTGCTTCGCCAGTTTCTTCGCCTGTGAGACGAGATTATTTGCCTTCTGCTCGACGTGCTTGGAGAGTCCAAGAATTGCCTGAAGGTCAGCAGTCGTTAACTGAGACATCTGGTCAAAAGTATATACTCCGGCATCGTTCAATTTCTTTTCGATCCTGGGTCCCACACCTTTGATCAACTTCAAGTCATCTCTCCTTGCGCTGCTTTGTCTGGGCTTTCTGGCTGGTGCAGGCGCAGCCTGCTCCGCAGATGGGGGAGCTCCAGTCTTTTGGACTGACTTGGATTCAAGAGATTTTGGAGACTCGAGTGTTTTGAGTTGCTGAGTGAGAAGTGCATTTTCATTTTTTAGAATTCTGAGATCCTCTTCAAGGAAGATCACGTCCATGATCCACCTCATGAACCAGCCAAAGATCAATCCCAGAAAAAATACTCGTAGTACTTTCATTCCTTCTTCCTTTCTTCCGTCGGTTTTGATGTATCCCTCGGAATATCCTGCTCTGTGATGGATAACGATGATCAAGCCATGATGACATGCTAACACAAAATGATTGAATTATTTCAGAAAACTTTAAGGTTAGTCACCCCTGTGTCCTCTTGTAATGACCGTGCCTCTATGCTAAAATTTGCTTCAGAATAGCCATATGTACGGGGATGCAGTGCCCATACGCCCACAGATGGCGGCTACAAATGTTCTAAATATGGAGTGCTCAAACAATGCGGTGTCCTTACTGCCAGCATGCTGATTCAAACTCGCAAGTGCTCGACACGTCTCACGATACCCATGGTGGGATCCGCAGAAGGCGCAAATGCCTGAATTGCGGCCAGCGCTTCAGCACTTATGAGCGCCCGATCCTGGCGACTCCGCTTATTGTCAAGCAGGATGGCACCCGCGAAGAATTCGACCGCGAAAAACTGGCACGCGGCATCCGCATTTCGTGCGCCAAGCGTCCCGTCTCGGCAGCCGATATCGAGCGTCTGATCGGACAAGTTGAATCGAAGCTCCAGCAGTTAGGTAAGTCTGAGGTTTCCTCTCGTGTTGTCGGTGATTTGGTGATCGATGGTTTAAAGGAAATGGACCATATTGCATACATCCGCTATGCCATTGTATATCTTGGCTTGGATGATCTTCATTCCATCCGCAAAGAAATAGATCATTTGCTCGAAAGCTGATTCATGACAGCCACTCATCTGTATTGACTTGAGTGTTGCTGTCTTTTTATGCTTTCGCGCTGAGCGGAGTGCGGAGCGTAGTTTGCTCCGCTCGCAGACGAAGCGGCCGCCAGTTGAAAAAAGTTGTCCACCCCATCCCCTGACAGTTTTGCTCTGTCGTCCAGGATGTTAAAAATATTGTTGAGGAGAGTGTTTCATGGCAAGTAAAGTGGTTGTCCCATCTGAGCAGGTCAAAAATGGTCTGCTGCCCACGCCACCCATGCCCGATGGGTTACCCCAGGCAGACTTAACAGACAATGCCCGCAAGGTGTTGATGAAGCGTTACGTCCGCCGCGGGAACGATGGCAAGCCCGCCGAAACGGTGGAGGAAATGTTCTGGCGCGTGGCTTACCATGTGGCGAAGGTCGAGGAGCAGTGGCAGGAGGATGTGGAGAAGCGGACGATCGAGTATTACCATCTGCTCTCGAGCAAGAAGTTTTTCCCCAACTCCCCAACATTTACCGGAGCGGGGACTCCGCTTGGACAGCTTGCCGCTTGTTTCGTTCTGCCGATCACCGACGATATGGGACGCGATAGTGCGGGCATCTTCCAGACTTTGCGCGACGCGGCCCTGATCCAGCAGACCGGCGGCGGGAATGGATTCTCCTTCTCACGCTTACGGCCCAAAGGTGCTCTCGTCCAAACGTCGGCAGGACAGGCTACAGGACCTGTCGGGTTTTTGCGAGTCTATGATCATGCGTTTGGTGAGATTGCGCAGGGAGGCTGTCTGCTTCCAGACACATTGGTGTTTACCAATCATGGCCTGCTGCGGCTCGATGAAATCGTGAATTCAGATGTACTGGGTTGGCAGGAACATGCCTTGTCCGTTCCTACTGATGAAGGTGTAAAAGCATCGCTACGCGGTTATAACAATGGGGTCGCGGACGTGCTACGCGTCCATACCCGCCAGGGATTGAGCATTACTGGTACTCCAAATCATAAAGTAAAGGTCATGACGGATGACGGCCCTCATTGGAAAGAGATCCAGCATCTCACAAGAGGGGATTGGATCCTGCTTCGTTTGGGTGAGCATATCGGCAAATTGCAGGCATTGCGAAAGCCCTCACAAAAGCATGGAAATCAAGTCATGCCTCAGCTCCCTGCCATCCTTGATGAGGAACTTGCTTTCCTGCTTGGGTACCTGGCAGGAGATGGCTTTGTAGCTCAGGCTGAGAACGATCACCGTGTGGGATGTAGCGTTGCCCATACTTCCTATTTAATGGAGGAAATGCCTATCCTGTTGGAGCGGTTGTTCAATATAAAAGTTCACAAAATGCAGAAACCAAATGATGCCTCTGCCACGTTTGTAATGGATAATCGTGCCATCAAAGAATTTCTGCTTATGAATGGATTGGGAAAACGCACGAGCCGGGATGTTTCTGTTCCCCGCCTAATCCGCCAGTCTCCGCCACAGATCGTTGGAGCATATCTTCGCGGTCTATTTGAAGCGGATGGTACTTTAATTCATGGTTACCCCTCACTGGTAACAAGCTCCAGGCAGCTGGCACGGGATGTTTCCACACTTCTCATTGGTCTGGGTTGTCCGGTTGGGATACGGACGACGATGGCCGGACTTGATCGGTGGGGTGATTCGGAATCCTATCAGGTCCGGATTACCTCCACAGTTGGCCTGCAGGCATGGAGAAAGAAGATTGGATGTGACCCACGTTCCCGCTTCGTGGTTGCCTATGCATGGGAAAGCGACCAGCGCAGGGAGAGCAGTTACATACTTCCGAATCCGAAGTATTGGCTGCAGCCAGTTCTGGAAACCATCACCCTTGAGCAAATTGATGCAAAAGGTCGCGGCAGGAATATCAACTTCCGTGCAACAGAACCAAATCTGCGCAGGCAGATATTGCGTTACTATCATGAAGACCGCAATTTGACTCGCTCCGGATATGAACTGCTGAAGGCAACTCACCCGATTGCATTCGAAAACGTACCTCCTGTGGAAGGCTTCTGGTTCGTGGAAGTGAGCGGTGTGGAAGCTGCCGGACAATCTCTAACACTCGATCTCGAAGTTGCAGATAACCATACTTATCTTGCATATGGAATGGTCACGCATAACACCAGGCGTGGCGCCAATATGGCCGTCCTGCGCGTGGATCATCCCGATGTGGAAGACTTCATCACTTCAAAGACAAACGAGAACCACATTACGAATTTCAATATTTCGGTGGGGATTACCGACGCCTTCATGCGCGCCGTGAAGGAAGACAAGGATTGGGAACTGCGCTTCCCGGACGTTGTGGCGATGAAGAGTCACAAATTCAGCGGTACCCTGGAACAGGCTGAGAAAAAAGGTATCAAGATCAATTCCTATCAAAAGGTCAAAGCGCGCGATCTGTTCAACAAGATCGTCAAACAGGCGCATCACAACGGTGAACCCGGCGTATTGTTCCTGGATGCTGCAAATCGCGGCAACCCTGTCCCGCATTTGTATCCTTTGGAGGCGACAAATCCGTGCGGTGAGCAGTGGTTAGGGCCATACGAGAACTGCTGTCTCGGCTCGGTAAACCTCAACGAGCACTGCGGACCCGATGGTACAGTGGATTGGGAATTGCTGCGGCAATCTGTCGTGACCGCGACCCGCTTCCTGGACGATGTGGTTGAGGCGAATGCGTATGTGCCGGCGGTGCCTCAGCTCACGGAAGCGGCGCACCGCGCCCGCCGCATCGGTCTTGGCATCATGGGTCTCGCCGACCTGATGTACCACGCGGGTGTGCGCTATGGCTCGAAGGAGGGCCAGGAATTCGGCGCGCAGGTGATGGAGTTCGTCCGCTATCACGCCATGAAGACCAGCATCGAGCTGGCGGAGGCGCGCGGACCGTTCCCGGCCATCGAAGGCTCGATCTATGACATGGATAACATGACCTGGATGCCGCCTCAGACGCTGATCCCGTTCGAGAATGACTGGGGCCGGCCCGAGGTCCAGTGGGAGCCGCTGGTGGATGATCTCAAAAAGCACGGCATCCGCAACGCCGCCCAGACCACGGTCGCCCCGACCGGCACGATCGCCACCGTCGCAGGCTGTGAGGGCTATGGCTGTGAGCCTGTCTTTGCGCTGGCATACATCCGTCACGTTAACGACAACGGCAAGGATCTCACGCTCACCTATACCAGCCCGCGCTTCGATGAGGCCTTGAAGGAAATGGGCCTGGGCGAGGAGAAGCGCCAGGAGATCGTGGAGCAGGTGATGCGCGAAGGCACCTGCCAGCATATCACGGACATTCCACAGGCAGTGCGGGATACTTTCGTGGTCTCGGGCGATATCACTGCCGAGGAGCACGTCCGTATGCAGGCCGCGCTGCAAGCCTTCGTGGATAACTCGCTCTCGAAGACGGTCAATTTCCCCGAAAATGCGACTGAGCAGGATGTCGCCACAGCCTATCTACTGGCCTGGGAGCTTGGCTGCAAAGGCATTACGGTCTATGTAACCGGTTCTCGTGACAAGGTGGTTCTGGAGACGAAGGCAACTGCGGAGAAGAAGGAGGCGCCAGCCAGCACTGCGCCTCAGCCCAAGCCGGAGCTTGCTACCACCTTTACGGCGGACCCAAAGAAGCCGCGTCCGCGCGCACTGACAGGTAAGACCTTCAGCGTGGAAACCCCGGTCGGCAAGGCGTTCATCACCATCAACGAGAACGGAGGCGAACAGCCGTTCGAGGCGTTCATCAACACGGCAAAAGCGGGCTCGGAAACTGCCGCAGTTTCGGAAGCGATCGGACGTCTCATCTCATACATCCTGCGCATGGCCTCACCCACCCGCCAGACCGACCGCCTGCGTGAGATCGTCCGTCAGTTGAGCGGCATCGGCGGGGGGCGCTCGCTCGGGCTGGGACCTAACCGCGTCCGTTCCCTGCCCGACGGCATCGGCCAGGTTCTTGAGCTGTACCTGCGCGAGAAGTCTGGAGCACTGCCAGCCGTCGAGGAGAAATCCAATGGCGGTTCGGGACACAAGATCGAAGAAGAGATGGAAGCAGCCTCCCTCAAGGTGAAGATCGGCGACCTGTGTCCTGAATGCGGTGAGGCAGCTGTGGTAAACGAAGAAGGCTGCCGCAAGTGCTATGCCTGTGGGTTTAGTGAGTGTTAGCATGCAAAAAGGCGACAGTCACCTTCGCCAAGCACCCAATATGAACCAGGTGACTGTCACCTTTATTTTCAAATATGAGCGTTTATTGCTCTGTGCTGTGAGGCGGCGGTGAAAGTGTCGTGGCTATGGGTGTTCGTGGCGGGACTGCTTTCGGTCGCGGCGCAGATCATCGTCTTCTACGCCCGCTTCGGACGCTGGAACACAGACTCTGTCTTTACAGATTACCTGCTTTTCTTTCTGTCTGGAGCACTGGGTGGATGGATTTTGATATTCTTCCTGAATCGTCAACCTTCAAGCGCAAATCGCCGGGCGGTGTGGATTGCCTTCCTGGTGGCTTCACCTATTGCATTATTGATGATGCTCGCTGGCGGAATGCTCGGCCCGCTCGGCGTGCTGATCTTTCCCCAAATTCCCTGGGCGATTTTTACATGGGTAGGGTCGTGGATGGGGAAACTGGTTGCAAGAGGTTCGGTAGGATGATAAAGGATTATTCTAAATGATAGGCCGCCAGGCCGAGTGAGGTGAACATGCCAAAACCTAAACCGACGACTGTTGACCAATACATCAAAGCTGCTCCGAAAGAAGCGCAGGAGAAACTGCGCCAGATTCGTGCTCTCCTGAAAAAAGTCGTGCCCAACGCAAGAGAGGCAATCAAGTGGGGGTATCCGGTACTTGAAGAGGAACGTATCCTTTTCTCTTACTCGGCCCATAAGACTCACCTCAACTTCATGCCAACCGGCCCGGTGCTGAAGCATTTCAAAGAGGAGCTGGCAGAGTTCAAGACCGGCCAGGACACGATCCAATTTCCCTATGACAAGCCGCTCCCGAAAGGGCTGATCCGCAAGCTCGCCGCCTATCGTGCCAAGCAGGTACGGGAAAACGATGCCCGCTGGATGTATGGGAAGGATTCATGAGAAAAATTATTGTGCTAACCTTTATTTCCCTGGATGGCGTCATGCAGGGACCGGGTGGGCCAACCGAAGATACCAGCGGTAACTTTACGCTGGGCGGATGGACGGTTCCCTACTTCGATGATTCTCTGGGGAATGTCATGGGCGAGCAGATGGGTCAGCCGTTCGATCTGTTATTGGGTCGAAAAACGTTCGAGATCTTTGCCTCCTACTGGCCGCATCACCCTGAGGAAGGCGCAGGGATCAATAACGCAACAAAGTATGTGGCTTCGAATACGCTCACGTCACACGAGTGGGAGAAGACCGTCTTTTTAAGCGGGAACGTTGCAGAGGAAATCAGGAAGCTCAAGTCCGGGCAGGGTCCTGATCTGCAGGTGCACGGCAGCGGTGAGCTCATTCAGACGCTGCTGGAGCATGACCTGGTGGATGAATTGTGGCTCAAGATATTTCCTGTCACTCTAGGCATGGGAAAACGCCTGTTTGGAGATGGCACAATTGCGGCTGCCTTTACCCTTGTGGATTCAAAAACCTCGCCCAGTGGAGTAATGATTGCTACCCTCAAACGCGCGGGAGATGTCAAGACGGGATCATTTTAGCGAAAATACTTTTCAAGTCGCTCCATGATGTTAGGATACTCCTCCATCTTCTATCGCTTCGCGGGCGCTTGCCGATAGGCAGTCTTGGCGTCAATTTAAAGGATTGAGCAAAGCACCGAGCAGGTGACACCGATAACAGAGAAGTTTGTCCAGATTGTGATTGGGGCGTCAACGTAGTCCGCCCAACAATGCCCCGCTTCGCGACGTGCGGCGGTGCTGGCACGTGGGGCGTACAGTATAGAACGAGTATACGATCGCAAGCTTGTAAAGTAGGGAAATGCAAAAATTCTGCAGGCACCCGCCAGGTTGCTTGCAGAATTTAATCTCAGCTCAATTATTTTACGCGTATAGTAACGGGAGTGCTGGTCTTAACAGCACCATTATTATCATAAGCCCTGGCGGTTAAAGTAAAGTTGCCGAGGGAAGCCGGTCTCCAGAAAAAGCTATACGGAGCGGATGTGTCTGTGCCCAACAGGGTGCTGCCTGCGTAAAACTCCACTTTTGTAATGCTGCCATCCGAATCGCCTGCATTTGCTCTGATTGTCGTGCCCAGTAAACGGTAAACAGTTGCATTATTGGCGGGTGAAGTGATACTTACGGTGGGCGGAGCGTTGTTGGGGGATGGCAGGACATTCACGGTCACGGGTTGGCTTGTGGTGACAGCAGAATCGGTGTCGTAGGCGCGGGCGGTGATCGCATAGGTACCGGTTGCGGTCGTCGTCCAATTAAAACTATAGGGTGCGACAATGTCCATGTTCAACAAGGTACTGCCTACATAAAACTCCACTCGGATCACGGATCCATCGCTATCAGCTGCATTGGCGCTGATGTTGACCGTGGCGCCTTTTGTGACCGTGGTATTGTTTGCGGGTGACGCCAGTGAAACCGTCGGTGGCTGGTTGACGAGAAAATTGCTCTCACAGGTGAAATTGTCACCGTCGTTATCGTCGCTGTTGCTGCCATCGGAGCAGGTCGTATTGCCCCAAAGGATGCCGTCCAGGGAGGTGCCTTCTTTAAGCCTGGCGCCCAGCAGATTTGCATTACGGAGATCGGAATTGCTCAGGGACAGGTACCAGAGAGTAGTGAAGCTTAGATCCGCACCGCGTAGATCGGTGCTCCGCATGTCGCCACTGATCCCGGAACCTGAAAAGTTGGCGTTTTGCAGAATGGAGCGCTCGAAGGTATAGATCCCTAACGAGGAATTGCTTAAGTTGGCGCCGCTGAGGTTGGCGTCACTCATTGTGGCGAAATGAAAATTCGCACCGCGCAAGTCCGCATTAATGAAACTGCCTCCGGGAGCATAAGCGTCGTCCAGATTTGTATTTCGCAGGCTTGCGTAATCAAAAATGGCTCCAATCAGCTCCGATGTGAACAGGTCGGCATTATCGAGATTGGCATCGCTGAAATTGGTACCGATCATCTCAGCACCGCCGAGATTGGCACCACTGAGATTGGCGCTACTGAGATTGGCACCGCTGAGATCGGCATCATATAAATTGATGCCCGGCATTTGCCTCCCGCTGAGATCACAGTTCCTGAGATCGGCGAAAGGCACAAGATTCGGGGGATCCGTACAATCGATGCCAACCGGCCCGTCCGCCGATGCATGACCGGTCGACGTCAGAAGCATGATCATGACCCACACGACAGTGTAAAACATTTTCATTTTGATTCTCCTTGATTAGACGTAGGGGAACCCGAAGAGCAATGTGTTGCTCAATTACCATCCAAAGCCTTTTCATGAATGCATAGCATCACCTCCAGAATCCCTTATATGCAAGCAACTCATCTACTTACACTGATGCATACGCATGCATCTGGAGTTTGGATGTCTTTCAAGTTCGAGAGAGGTATTGTTTTGTGGACAGACAGGTATTGACTTTTTCGCCCACAAGTACTGTCTTATGTTCCAATCCAATATCAAAATCTGCAAGCAACAGTCAAGTTGCTTGCAGATTTTTTGATTATCCTGACTCTATACGCTGGTATTGGCTTTCTTTAATCGCTCGAAACTGTTCGAGTATAGCTCATCCAAACACGAACAAAACGCTCTTTCCCAACCGCACCACATCTCCTGGACGCAAGGCGGCAGTCCTGCTTTTCAGTGGATGGCCATTGATAAACGTCCCGCCACCCAGATCTCTGAGAGAATAACCATCCTGCTTCGAATCAATCTGGGCATGGTGGCTGGTGATATGAGGATCGTTAATACAAACATCGTTTTGTGGGTCACGCCCGATGACGATGGGAAATTTTGTCAAATAGAAACTTTTCCCGGCATGCGGACCATGTTTGATATACAAAGCAGCCTTCCGCGCTCCGTGTGATGGCCTGGAAGCCTTCGCTTTAGGGGCGGGTCTCTTTCGAAACAGCAGAAATGGACCAAACATCAAAGCAGCAGCTAAAATCGCAAACAAAACTCCAAACATCATCAACAGGGGAATTTCCTGCTCCATTTTCGGTGGCTCGAGGGGCAGAATCGATCCCGATGATTCAACCTGAGCAGGTTGTGGTGCGGCTACCTCGCGGTCAATGTACAGGGAAAGATTCCTTTCCCCGATTCCCACGCCAGGGAGTGACGCCGCAAAACCGTCCGCGTTCCGGATGGCGAGCGCAGCGCTCTCCAGGGTGAGGCCGGTTTGGCATCCCTTCAATGCTGTGAACTTGACCTCCGCCAGTATCCCACTCACGGTTTGTGGCGTTGTGCTTGCATAGGATCCATCCACCACGCCGGTCAGTTGAGGCAGGGGCAGGCCGTTCATGCCGGGGATGGGACTCGAAGCGTTGACCGGTTGCAGGCAGGCAGGATCGTAGCGAATTTGAAATGTGAAACCCTGTATGGGCGTTGTGGAGGAGGCGTTGACGACGACGACGACTGTTTCACCGGTTTTGTATGCCGTTGTATTCGCTGTCAGCCAGATTGATTCGGTAGTTTGTGCACTTGCGTTCGCTGTTGTGGCAAGAGTAGAAAGAACCACAAAGATAAAAACCATAAGTCGTTTCATAGAACACTCCTTTATGATCTGTACAAGGTTATGAGCCCTGCACGTCCTCGGTATTGACTACGCCAGTTACTCCCAGACCGATGGACCGGTCTGATGATAGTTTTCAGCCAGAAGCTCCAGATCCAGAAAATCGATGAGAGCATCGTTGTTCAAGTTAGCGGCTTCAGGTATGGAGGAGGTGTAGCTCATGCCGATCGTCAAGGCATCGAACTGATCGATCACATGATTGCCATCCACATCGCCCGCCAGCAGATGACTAACGGACTTTAAAGTGGTCTCTCCCGCATTGATAGCGAAGGATCCCTGGTGGCTGAGGAAACCACTGGCGGTGGCAAGCAGGGTGTAGGTTCCCGCGAGAGCTGTCAGATTGAACGTCCCGTCAGGGTTGGCAACCACAGAGGTAATCTCCGCCCGATTGGCATCCAACAAGCGGACCGTCACAGGCTTGCTGGCAATCACCTGCCCACTCACGAATCCATTGGGGGAGGGCACGGGCGTTGGCAATTCAGGAGGTATGCTTGTGGGGATGGGATTCTCCTGTTCAATCGGGGTTGATATCGGCGCCTCGCTGGGCGTTGGCAAAATCTCAACCGGCTGGATGGTGAGGCTAGCCCCGGTCAAGGGAACATCGATCGGTATGTTGTCACCTGCGGAGAGACGCGCCGCACATTGAACCACGGACTGACCGGCTTGCAGGCCCTTTGCACTAAAGGTAAATACCGGTCCGCTGGTCATAGCTCGATTGCTGTTGGAACCGGCGATCGCCACGATGAAGGAGCCAGTTTGCGGTTCATGGATCGCGACCACCGGTTCTACACCAAAGAGATCGGTGACAGCGAGATTGCCTTTTTCAATGAGACCGGCATCATAGGTACAAGTGAATTCTGCGCTCTTGTATCCTTCCACGGGGACGTTATTCAGCTTGACGCTGACCGACGCGGTCTCGCCGATATGGAGACTAAGCGGGTTGACCTCGGTGGAGACGAAGGCCTGTGCGGGAGGCGTTTCGTCCGCTGCGGCCGGGGATGGAACTGCGAGAGCCAGCAAACACAGCAACACAATTGGGATCCTGATGATTTTCAATAACATGCTACCTCTTCATTTTTCTTTCCAGAGCAATTGGTCATTAGTTTTCAACGCCTATCCAGCCTGACGGAACTGCACCAGGGCTTTCCTCAGGGCATGGCGCACCACCACAAAAGTAAATATCGCGTTCCGGGAGATAAGGCAGGATGTTTGTGCCCTTATCGGGTGTGAACACCAACACACTGCCATACTTCCCGACAAATGCCTGCACCATTTTTATAGGCTGGCAATCCGGTCCAACCGCTGTACAGCGTGTGTTCAATTCTCCAAAATTGGTGACAAAGCCCTGGGCAGTAATTCGTCCGACGCGTGGGTCTGTATCAAACCCCGCCAGGTTGTCCCAGGAAGCCGGGATCGTCCCTTGAACTTCATGTACCTGCGTGGTGGAGTTGTTGTATTCACATCCAGCCGGGTTGTACGAAGAGCCATCAGCACTACATAACCAGAGGAACGTATACGGGTAGCTCTGGTCTCTCCAATCGAACATCTGGTACGTATCTCGCAAACGCCAGAAAACCTGGAGCAGAGACGAGTTGGGAGGTCTTTGTCCTGAACCGGTTGGTTTACTACTCCAATTGGAGTCTGCATTATTGACTTTGGCTTGAGCAAGGTTGTCACGACAATCACCTCTTTGGCCGGGCAGTTTCTCACCGATACAGCCAACTGTCAGATAGGGGCCAAACGCCGGGTCATAGGCCGGAACTGAGTAATAGGGATACATTAATAAGTCGCCCTGGTACGGACTGGCAACTTCTCCATAAGAGACATGCTGGCTCACAAACACGTAACCATAGTCATTCGGGTTGCTCGTGGTACATTGGCGCAGCAGACCCACAACGCTGTGAACAGATGCCTCGAGTTCCACAGCATAGTTCCCAAACCCATGAATTTGAATCACAGAGCCATCGACGCCCATGGTAGCCCCTTCATGCCCGGCACAATCCTGTGGATGACTCAACTGAACGTTCCACTTGAACCCGCCATGCTTGTGCGAATGCTCTGTCGGGCCGCTTGGAATGCAGTGTCCGATCTCGAGGCCGCACATCAGCGCCCGCAGATCGAAACCCGGGAACGCTGCGGCTACTTCTGACGTAAATGGGTATGTGCCGTGTTCATGGTCATAGTGACAGCCACGTGCACTATCCCACAAGCCATGCCATTTCGCAGGGTCGTGCGAGGGACATAATGGCGCGTCTGCACGGGGTGCCCCTGGCCCGGTTGTCCCAGTCGTCCGAGTGGCGGTGACAGCGATCCCGGTTTGTGTGAGGCCTGGAACAGGCAAACTGGTCGTCATTGGCGCGCTTACGGTGTGATGAGGACCCGGCATGGACGAGCTGGTTGCCGTCGGCGCGATTACTGTTTTTTTAGAACCCGGAATGGGCGAGCTGCGTGCAGTTGGTTTCTTGAGTAGAAGAGCCAGCATGGAGGGACTGCCCGTAGTCGGACCAATCTGACGATAGTTCTCAGCCAGTAGCTCCAGATCCAGAAAGTCGATCAGAGCATCGTTGTTCAAGTTGGCGGCTTCGGGTGTAGAGGAGGCGTAACTCATACCGATCGTCAAGGCGTCGAACTGATCGATCACAGTATTGCCATCCACATCTCCTGCCAGCAAACTCGCGGTGGGAAATACCATCTGGTCCCCGGCTGTGATGGATACAGATCCCTCATAGCTGAGGAAACCACTGGCGGTGGCAAGCAGGGTGTAGGTTCCCGCGAGAGCCGTGAGATTGAATGTCTCATCAGGGTTGGCAAGCACAGATGTGATCTCTACCTGATCAGCATCCAGCAAGCTGACCGTCACAGGTTTGCTGGCAATCACCTGCCCACTCACGAACCCATTGGAGGATGGCATGGACGTCGGCAATTCAGGCGATAGGGTTGTGGGAGTTGTATGGTGGTGATGATCGCTTGGGATTGATGTCGGGGACTCAAGGGGAGTTGGAGAGGCGTCGGCTGCCAGAACGGTGAGGTCAGCTCCGATCGACGGAATATTTATCGCCACGTTGTCTCCCGCCGAGACACGTGCTGTGCAGACAAGCTGAGACTTTCCGGCCTGTAGAGCTTCGGCACTGAAGGTAAATGCTGTACCGCTGATCATGGCTCGATTGCTATTGCTACCGGCGATCGCCACGATGAAGGAGCCAGTCTGTGGGTCATGGATCGCGACCACCGGCTCTGCACCAAAGAGATCGGTGGTAACGAGGTTACTTTTTTCAACGAGAGCTCCATCGTAGCGACACGTGAATTCTGCGCTCTTATATCCTTCCACGGGGACGTTATTCAGCTTGACGCTGACCGAGGCGGTCTCGCCGATATGGAGGCCGGTTGGGTTGACCTCTGTGGAAACGAAGGCGTCTGGTGGAGGAGTTATGTCCGCCGCGGATTTCGCCGGGGATGGGGCTGCAAGAGCCAGCAAACATTGCAACACAATCGAGATCCTGATGATTTTCAATGACATGCTACCTCTTCGTTCTTGATTCTTGGTTTAGTTTTCAAATGCCAGGGCTTGCACAGATCAAGATTGGCCGAAGGTTACCTGCTCTCATCACTTTACGAAACAAAAAATGAATAAAAGTTACAAACATTTTTGTTATGTGCATGTATACGAAAGTACCCCATACTCAGGTACTACATACCGTACCTTGAATCCACTAACGTATTTGAAAGGTCGAAACGCATGAGAATTGCATAAACAAGATATGTTAGACTTTTCGCGACGAATAGCAAATCCAAATGACTGGAGGCAGTCCGATGGGAAAAGTTATCTTTGACATCAGTATGTCCCTGGATGGTTTTATTACCGGCGCAAACCCTCGCCCAGAGGCAGGGTGGGGAGGCTTGGGTGAAGGTGGTGAGCGCTTACACGATTGGGGATTTAACAGTGCGGACCCGCGCAACCATGAAATCATGGAAAGGTACGTAACCGCGGGTGCGAACATTTTCGGACGAAGCGGGTACGATCATTCCATACTCAATTGGGGAGCAGACGGGCCAGCCGGCGCAGCTCGCATACCAACGGTCATCGTTTCACACAGTGCCCCTAAAGATATACCCGATGGAGGCGTGTACACGTTCGTCGATAGCGTTGAAGCCGCCTTTGAAACAGCCAAAAGACTGGCAGGCGGTAAGGACGTTTACATCATGGGCGCGAACGTTGCACAACAATTCCTGAAACGCGGCTTCATTGATGAAATCTCGATTCACCTCGTCCCCGTGTTGTTCGGCGGCGGCATGCGGTTGTTCGAAGGGCTGGACGGCGAGCACATTTCACTTGAAATGATCGAAGTGATTCAGACCCCCGAGGCAATCCATATGCGCTTCCGCAAAGCGGCGACCCAGTGATGTATTGGATATAATTAGGGCATGGAAATTGCACAAGCACTCGGGATCTGCAAGCTTCACATAAGATGAATAGCAAGTTCAGTAACAAAAAATGACTAAATACGTTGCACTATTACGTGGTATTGGTCCGGGTATTCCCAATATGCGAAACGATAAGTTACGGGGATTTTTTGAAGATTTGGGATTTACAGACGTCAAAACAGTGATTTCAAGCGGTAATGTTATATTCGAAAGTCCATCCCGAAATGTGAAAGAACTCGAGAGCACAATCGAAGAGGCATTGCCCAGGAAGTTGGGCTTCAACAGCACCACGATCATAAGAAGCAAACAGCAACTGCAGCGGCTCTTCGACAACGACCCCTTCAAGGGTATGGAGCATTCCCAAAAATCCAGCCTGAATGTTACCTTCCTAAAAAGGAAGACAAAAACGGATATAAAATTCCCATACGAAGTTGAAAATCGAGCCTATACCATCCTGGGAATGTATGACAATGCAATTTGCAGTGTCCTGGATCTGACGAGCCCAAAAACGCCCGATCTTTTTTCCTGGCTCGAGAAAAAGTTTGGCAAAGCGATCACCACCCGCACCTGGAAAACCGTTGAGAGAATTCTAAAAGTGATGGGCTAAAAAGTATCTTTCAACAATTTAACTTGGAAAGGAGAATAACCCTATGCATAAGATCGTTCCTCATTTGTGGTTTGATAAAGAGGCCAGAGAAGCGGCCGAATTCTACACATCTGTGTTCTCTGCTTCAAAAATCACGAACACCACGACGCTGCACGACACGCCGTCGGGAGATACCGACATTGTGTCCTTTGAACTCGCCGGGCAGCCCTTTATGGCGATCAGTGCAGGACCTCTATTCAAGTTCAACCCTTCAGTCTCATTCATCGTGAATTTCGATCCATCCAGAGATAAGGATGCGCGCAAGAACATTGATTCGCTCTGGGATCGCTTGTCTGAGGGCGCCGCGATCCTCATGCCCCTGGACAAGTACCCCTTCAGTGAGTGCTTCGGCTGGTTGCAGGACAAATTCGGACTCTCCTGGCAGCTGATCCTCTCAGATCCCGAAGGAGAGGAGAGGCCCTTTATTGTCCCATCGCTGATGTTTGTGGGAGAGGGGACTGGACGTGCAGAAGAGGCGATCAACTTTTACCTCTCTGTTTTTAAGAACTCAAAAATGGGTGAGATCGTGCACTTCGGTGTCGGACAGGAGCCGGATCGCGAAGGGACGGTCCAGTTTGCCGATTTTATGATCGAGAACCAGTGGTTTGCCGCAGCCGATAGCGCGCGGGAACATAACTTTTCATTTAACGAGGCGATTTCATTCATCGTACACTGCGACGACCAGAAGGAAATCGATGACTACTGGGAAAAGCTCTCGGCAGTTCCTGAAGCAGAGCAGTGCGGCTGGCTAAAGGACAGGTACGGAGTTTCCTGGCAGATCGTTCCGAAGGAAATGGATGAGATGATGGCAAAAGGTACGCCTGAGCAGATCGATCGCGTTACGCAAACGTTCCTGCCCATGAAGAAACTTATCATTACTGAGTTGGAAAAGGCGTACAAAGGTGAATAAAGCGACCGTTTGATAAACTTCCACTTCGGTTCATTCGAAAGCCTATGAGCAGAATATTTGCATCCATCGCAGTAAGCCTTGACGGTTATATCGCCTCAAGATCTGGCGATCAAGCATGGCTCAACAATAGTTTGGCAAAAGGGGAGGATTATGGTTTTGATGAAACCATGAAGCGAACCGGCATTTTCATCATGGGTGCCAATACCTACAGAGAGATGTTGAAATCCGGCATGGCGGGCGGCAAAGAGCGCACATACGTAATCACCAGAGAAAAAGATCTGAAAAAAGGCTCACGGACCCAGTTATATGATGGAGATTTAAAAGAATTAGCTGAAAAAGTTAAGTCCGAAACAGACAAAGACATCTACATCTGGGGTGGAGGCAACCTGATCACGCAATTTATCGACCTGGATCTCCTCGATGAATTGGATATTGCGGTACTCCCTGTTCTTCTTGGTGATGGCGTACCGCTCTTTGGGAAGATCAGCAAATTGAAAAAACTGAGACTCGTAGAGTGCATGAAGTTCGAACAAAGCGGAATTGTCCTCCTGCAGTATAAACTCTGATCTGCCGCCTGGAATTGATTTATTGCATGTGGCAAATCGATTCATCAAAACTCCGAGCCGTCTGAGCGTCTCGGAGTTTTCTTAAGAGTAGTAATACTTGATTTAAAGCTTTTTAGTTACGTTACGGGGTTTCGCGACCTGGAGGAAGCAAAGGGCAGAGGAAGTAATGATCTTCGGCATCCTGAACGCCATTACTGTTTGTGTCTTCCCACCAGCGTCCACCCAAATAACCAGGATCGCCCGGACCAAACTCGGTGGTTCCGTCTACAATTTGTTGGAACCGACCTTTGAACGGCAAAGGGTCAACTACAACGAACGTATCATAGTACAAACCCTGGCTGGTAACATATACAACGCCAGGGGTCTCATTGCCACGCCCTGCCGAAACAGGGATGACAGCTGTTAGCGCAATGATGAGCACAACGAAAAGCACACTTAATTTTCGTTTCATTCGTTTTCTCCTATTCGTATGAAATTCCGACCGAAAGGGGAAACCTGGTTCTAATTTTTTCTTTTATGAGGGTTACACCAATCGTTATCGCACTTGCGATAATATCAGTCTACAGATGCAAAATTAATAGAATCTGGTAAAAGTATTACCAAACTATTACAGACATGTGAACAGGAGATGTGCAGCCTGGATGATTAAGAATATCTCTTGTTTACAGCATCCAGAGCATTAAAACCCGAAATAGAAGAAAACTCCCTTCCCGCACCGGGAAGGGAGTTTGTTTATTTTTAGGAACCAGACGGAGGAATCTGATGTTCCTTATCGCCTTTTACCGTTATATGGCACTGTGTGCTATCAAATCTATTGGACGAAGAACGTGGCAGTGGAAGGCGCCGACCGGTTGCCGGCGTCGTCGAC
>DATFET010000278.1:0-21236 GCA_035250835.1 Anaerolineales bacterium | reverse complement strand
GCGGACGCGCGAGATTGGCCTGCGGAAGGCGCTCGGCGCGCGTAAACGCGACATCCTGACCCAGTTCCTGACAGAATCGTCGCTGCTCAGCCTGATCGGGGGGATCATCGGCATCCTGTTTGGCTGGCTGATCTCGTTCATCGTTGGCAGGGTTGCCGCTGCGAGCGGGACCGCCTTCACACCGGTGGTAGGACTGGATGCCGTCCTGCTTGCCACGATCTTTTCGGCGGCTGTTGGCTTGTTCTTCGGGATCTATCCCGCCAACAGAGCCGCAAGTCTGGAGCCTGTCGAGGCGCTGCGATACGAGTAGGTCATTTATCGGTTAAAATAGCCGCATGTCAGAACATAGAATCCTTATCACAGATGGACTGGACGAACGCGGACAGTCCATCTTGCGCGCTTCTGCGAGTGTAGACGATAAAAACAACCTCTCCTCCGAAGACCTGGTCCGCGTCATTGGGGAGTACGACGCTCTGATCCTCCGCGGAAAGACCCAGGTGACCGCGCCTGTCCTCGAGGCGGCCTCGCGCCTGAAGGTGATCGGTCGGGCCGGAGTGGGTGTGGACAATATCGATCTCGAGGCAGCCAAAAAGCACAGCATCGCAGTCGTCAACGCGCCGACCTCCACGACCATCGCGGTTGCCGAGCTGGCGTTCGGGCTCCTGCTCGCCGTAGCCCGTGAACTCCCTCGTGCGAGTGTGGGTATGAAACAGGGAGAGTGGCTGAAGAAGGACCTGGAGGGTGTGGAGCTTTACGGAAAAACTCTGGGAATTATCGGCTATGGCCGCATCGGGATCGAAGTGGGCAGGCGCGCAGCTGCCTTTGGCATGAATGTCCTTGTCTATGATCCGAACGTTTCGGAAGAGGAACTCGGTCACAGCGACGGCGAGCCTGTCTCGCTGCAGGACCTGTATGCCTGGTCTGACTTCATCTCCCTGCATCTGCCTCTCAACGTCCAAACGCGTGACCTGATCGGACCGCAGGCCTTTTCCCAGATGAAGGAAGGCATATGCATTGTCAGCACGGCGCGCGGCGGCATCATCGACGAGTCTGCCCTGCTGGCTGCGTTGAACAGCGGCAAGGTGGCGGGCGCGGGGCTGGATGTCTTCGAGCAGGAACCGCCCGGTTTGACGGAGCTGGTCTCTCATCCACGCGTGATCGCCACTCCTCACATCGGAGCACAGACTTCGGAAGCTCAATCCCGCGCCGCTGAAGATATCGCGGCTGAGGTTCTGTCTGCTTTACGCGGCCAACCCCTCCGCTGGAGGGTTGCCTGATCCTGTAACGCAAGATAGCATATCGGAAAAATCATCCTCCGCAAGGTAAATCATAAACAAGAGAGAATCGATGAGTGAAAAGCTTGAACAACTAAAGGAAAAACTCGGCGAGGTTGCCGATATCAGCCGCGCTGCGAGCGTGCTTGGGTGGGATCAACAGGTCAACATGCCGCCCAGGGGAAATGAAGCGCGCGGTCAGCAGCTGGCTACCCTGAGCAAGATTGCCCAGGAGAAATTCATCTCGGATGATGTGGGACGGCTGATCGATGACCTGAAGCAGGAGTTTGCAGATGCCGCGCCAGACTCCGACGATGCTGCCCTGATCCGTATTGCAGCCAAAGACTACGACAAGGCGAAACGGGTTCCACCGGAATTCATTCAGGAGCAGGCCATTATCACCTCGAAGGCTTTCGAAGCCTGGATGGAGGCAAGAGGCAAATCTGATTTTTCGATATTCCAGCCTCATCTGGAAAAAGTCGTTGAGCTGGTCCAAAGGTATGTCTCGTTCTTCCCGCCTGCCGACCATCCATACGATACCCTGCTCGATAACTATGAGCCGGGCATGAAGACGGCGGATGTAAAGGAGATCTTCAGCGGTCTGCGCTCGAAACAAGTCGAGCTGATCAAAGCCATCGCCGGGAGCAGACAGGTTAAGGATGCATTTCTCCTCAAGAAGTTCAATGAAAAGAAGCTCATTGACTTCGGCGTGAAGGTGATTACCCAGTTTGGCTATGACTGGACCCGCGGCCGGCAGGACAAGGCGCCTCATCCATTCGAGACCACGTTCAGCGTCAATGACGTCCGTATCACGACGCGCTATGAGGAAGACAATCCATTGGCGACGCTGTTCAGCACCATGCACGAATCAGGCCATGCCATGTACGAGCAGGGGATCGATCCCGCCTATGAGCGCACGCCGCTTTCGGGCGGCACGTCGCTGGCGGTGCATGAGTCGCAATCGCGCATGTGGGAAAACCTTGTAGGACGCTCGATGCCTTTCTGGCAGCACTTCTATCCTGCCCTCAAGAAAACTTTCCCTGCCCAGCTGGAAGGCGTGAGCTTGAAATCCTTCTATAAAGCAATCAATAAAGTAGAGCCCTCGTTGATCCGTGTCAATGCGGATGAAGCAACCTACAACCTGCACATCATGCTGCGGCTCGAGCTTGAGATCGGTTTGGTCGAAGGAACGATCGATATCAAGGACCTGCCTCAGATCTGGAATGCAAAAATGGAGGAATACCTGGGAGTCGTTCCCCCGAATGACGCCAAAGGCGTCCTGCAGGATATCCACTGGTCGGGCGGAGCAATTGGTTATTTTTCCACATACGCACTCGGTAATCTGGTCTCTGCCCAGCTCTGGGAAGTGATCCAGAGAAACATCCCTGACCTGGATGACCAGATTTGTGAAGGTGACTTCAGCGAGTTGCTCGCCTGGCTGCGCAGCAATATCCATCAGCATGGACATAAATATGAACCGCAAACACTCGTCGAAAAGGTTACGGGTTCGAAGATCACACCTGAACCCTACCTGCGCTATTTGACCAAAAAATATAGCGAGATCTACGGGCTGTAATTTTGACCGAAGTGCGCCGCAAAATTACCCAAATCTAATTTGCGACGCACTTTGCTTCTACCGCTCATCCAATAAAAAAGTAAACTTTTTACCTGAATTGCAGACCAAAATTCAAATTTCGAGTTTACTTAATTCTGCGGTACTGTGTAACGCATGAAACCTGCAATCATCATCGCATCCCTTCTTGGACTTTTGGCCGGCTGCTCACCATTGGCATTGACGCCTCAGTCTTCAGTCCCCACACCCTATCCACCTGAATATCTCCCGACGGTGATCGCACTGACGGCACAAGCAGCCAACGTGTCTTTGACCGAAACTGCAATTGCCTCGCTGGCGGAACGTCTCCCAACCGATACACCGGAACCGACGCTCACCCCCACTCCTCAGGCAACTTTCACAGCGACAACCATTCCCGGTCATGAGCCGGCTGCGATAGAAATCCAGTCACCTGGGCCTATGTCCAAGGTGGTCTCTCCCATTACACTGCGGATGAATATCACTTCGGGCGAGAGCGAAAAGGTGCAGATCGATCTGTATGGGGAGGATGGGCGACTGCTCTCGCGTGAGGTCAAAAATGTCCGACGCTCTAACGACGGGGTGGACCAGCAGATCAAGATTCCCTTCGAGATCCGCGCCGCAGCGGAGGTGGGGCGCGTCACTGTCAGCACCACGGACAAGGCAGGCAGGACACAGGCGTTGAATTCGGTCCGCCTCTTGTTGATGTCTGCCGGGGCGAACGAGATCACCACGTCGGGGAATCCGTCGGAGCCGGTCGGTGTGTTCAGCCCGGGTTTGAAAGATGAAGCTTCAGGCGGGGTCCTGAGCGTGCGCGGGGATTTCTGGCCCTTCAACCTCAACCCTGTCATCTTCGAGCTGGTGGGACCGGATGGTGCCTCCCTTGGCTTGCGAATCCTGACAGTGGATCATTTGAATCCACAACTCTTCGAGACGACGATTCCCTATAAAATCGAGGAACCCACGCTGGCGCGCCTGTCCATCCGCCAGAACGACGACCGCATGGACGGACTGTTCTACCTCTATAGCCAGGAAGTTCAGCTAAATCCATAATGAACAACGAAGAAAATCAGGTATAATCTGGCTCGCTGTCCCCTGACAGGGATGATTCGGGGTGTGGCTCAGACCGGTAGAGCGCACGGTTCGGGTCCGTGAGGTCCCGGGTTCAAATCCCGGCACCCCGACTAGAGTCCACATGGTTAGCACCTTTTGCTAGCCATGTGGACTTAAATAGGCTGCGAATCAGGGGGCTTGAAACTGTGGTCCACATGGCTCTTATCCGTGAGGTCCTAAGTTCAGTTGTTCCCGCCGCAATCGTAGACATCACGGCTTGTCTATAAAACGATCCTTGAGGCCCGGAAGAAGTGAAGCAGGAATTTGTAGTCCTCATGGTTTTCCCCTTTTGGAATGCGGGTACGATAAAACATCCTGATACTTGGAGTTCGCGGCAATTAACTTGTCAGCGGGTATTATTTTGATGTGTTTTGCAGTATAACAACGAAAAAAATCGACCACTGGTCGATTTTTTTCGTTGTTATACTGGCGGTTTGTACAGGATTTGAAACAGCCGCGTGTAACTACTATGGCGCTTAGTGATTGAGATTGTTACTTCATTATATCAAGGAGCATTAGTCTATTACATGCTCAGCGGCCTAAGTTTCATTGAGATGGCTACCTGTGCCAGGATTTATAATAGATCTCACCAACGGGCGATTGGTACTTCATCGGGCTCATTGGCCGAAGGACATAGCTCGTAGGTTCTGGTTCTATTATCACTTTGAATTGCAATATTGACGGAAGCTAATCATGAGGGAATCGTTTGTTTTGCGTTGGTAGCCAGAAAGAAGCCTGTAGGATCTGGCCTGAGTAGTTGCCAACGAACATTAATTGCGCGTCGGTCATCTCTGAACCATGGTTAAGGACTGGGGCGGTTTTTATATTTGCGCGGCGGATTGAATAACTTCGTCAATAAATGTTTCCGACACTCCCAGATAGTTCGCCTCTTCCCGCAGGGACTCCCAATCGAGCGGGGCCTGGATTTGCTCGCGGAGGATATCCAGCAGGTGCCGTCCATCGGCTGCGGCTCGCTGCGCTGCTTCTGAGACCGCCTTTTTGGCTGTTCCGAACCCCATATACGGCGCGAGCGCGTAACTGACCGCTTCTGCCAGCATCAAGCCTTCTGAGGCAGCGACGTTTGCCCGCATCCGATCAGCGTGGACGACGAGATTCTCGCCCAACCAGGCTGACTTCTCCAGCGCAGAACCAGTGAGAGCGAACATTTGCGGCAATGCCAGCCACTCCATTTGCCCATATGTGCCGCGTTCGTGCTCCTGAACGAGCGCCTGGTGCATGGAGGAAAGCAAGGAGGCGTTCGTCCGGTGGGCAACGAGAATGAATTCGCTTACGACGGGATTGCTCTTTTGTGGCATGGCGCTGGAGCCGCCACGCGCCAGATCGCTGCTCTCGCGCGCTTCAGCGATTTCTGATTGGGCGAGCAAAATCACATCCTGCGCCATCTTTGCCAGTGCGCCCGTGACGAGTGACAGCCAGTTTGCAAGTTCAGCAAGCGCATCGCGCTGGGTATGCCAGGGCAATAGGGGGATCCCAACTTCGAGTTCAGCAGAGAGGGCGTTCCGTACCGGGATGCCCTCCTTACCCAGCGCGGCCAGCGTCCCTGCCGCGCCGCCAAATTGCAGAACAAGGATTCGCGGTTTCAGTTGGGAGAGCCGTTCGCAGTGACGGATAAGCGGCGCAAGCCACCCGGCAACTTTTAGTCCAAATGGGATGGGTAAACCCTGTTGGGAGTGTGTGCGCCCTGCCATGAGCGTGTGACGATGCTGATCCGCGAGACGAGCAAGGGATTGGATTAAAGTTTTGAGTTCAGGTTCCAGGATCGCGAGCGCCGCCCGAATTTGAAGGACGAGAGCGGTGTCCATCACGTCCTGTGTCGTTGTGCCCCAATGGACGTAATCCGCAGAGTCATTCCCCACATGCGCCCGCAGCTGGCGGACAAGTTCAATCACGGGAAAACCCGTTCGTTCCGTGCCTGACCGGAGTTGGTCAAAATCCACAGAAAGTGTCCCTGCCTGAGAAGCGATCTGCTCTGCCGTCTCGGCCGGGATCACACCCAACTGTCCCTGCACCCGCGCCAGCGCGCCTTCCACGTCCAGCAAACTGCGAACGAATCCCTCGTCCGAGAAAATTTCAGCCATGGCAGTGCTATTGAAAAGTGGGCCAAAAATGCGTGAGTCGGAGGGGGAAGCCGGCATGGTTATTCCAATTCGAAGAATACTGTTTCCTGTTCGCCTTGCATGTGAATGTCAAAGCGATAGACAGGAATCTTACCCTCCTCTTCCAATCGGACGAGCAGGGTGGCGCGCCGTTCTACGGGGACAGATAGGAGTACGGGGTCGGTCGCGTTGGCAGGTTCATCTGCAAAGTAAATACGGGTCTGCGCGTGTAGAAGCATCCCACGGGCGAACAAGTGCAGGTTGATGAAAGGGGCACGCCCGTCCCGCCCACCAGGTTTGATGGTGTAGAACTCATACGCGCCGCCATCTTCGTTCTGCGCCCTGCCAAAGCCACGAAAGTGCACGTCTGCCTCGCTATGGTGGGCATCAGCAGAATGAGGGTAAATGCCATTCGCATCTGCCTGCCATATTTCGAGGAGGGCATCATTCATTGGATTTCCATTCCCATCGTACACAATACCTACCAGGCGGATGCGTTTGCCGGCCGTGCGTTCGTCTGCCAAGACGTTTTGTTTTTCGCCGTAGATCAGCCCGATGCGTAAAAAGGGACCTGCGGTTTGGGAGGGAGTTTGAGGGTGTGAGTTCATATTATTCAAATGGGGTCATCTTCGGACCACAGACGACCATGTCGAAGCGGTAACCTAGGGCCCAATCCGGCTGCGTGATCTCGTGATCGTACGTCGCGATCAACGATTGACGCGCTTTTTCGTCTGGGATGCTGTTGCAGATAGGGTCAAGAGGAATAAGCGGGTCGCCAGGAAAATACATTTGCGTAACCAATCGCTGCAGAAAGTTGACGCCGATGATAGAAAAATGGATATGGGCAGGGCGCCAGGCGTTCAAGTGATTGCCCCACGGGTACGCGCCGGGGCGGATGGTTGTGAACGTATACATGCCGTCTCTATCCGATAGAACTCTGCCCCCACCGTGAAAATTCGGATCGAGCGGAGCGTCATGCTGGTCATTGTGGTGCAGGTAGCGTCCGGCTGCATTCGCCTGCCAGATCTCGACGAGCGCATTCGGTATGGGACGCCCAGTGTCGTCCAGCACACGTCCGGTGACAATGATCCGCTGTCCATGTGGAGCGGAATCTTTGACAGCATTGCGCGTCAGATCATTGTCCAAAGGTTGAATGGCATCCAGACCATAAACAGGCCCGGTGAGTTCCGCAAGACTCTGCCGGAGCGGGATCAGCGGGCGCGTGGGGGAACGGGCCACTGTGGATTTGTATCCCGGGTACAGGTAGGGCGGATGGCGTTCCTTATCCAACGGCTTGAACGATTGACTATTTTCCATGGCTAGTCCTCAAATTCAGCAAAGACCTGCTTGGCAACAGCAATCGCTGAATTGGCGGCTGGTACTCCAGCATATACAGCCACCTGCAACAACATTTCTTTGATCTCATCCATTGTGACTCCGGTATTTCGACTGGCGCGCACATGCATAGCAAACTCATGTTCCTTTCCCAGCGCCGCCAGCATTGCAAGAGTCAGCAGATGCCGCGTCCGTCGATCCAGCTCCTGCCGGGCCCAGACCATGCCCCAGGCTGTTTCGGTGATGAAACGTTGGAAATCCGTGTCGAAGCTCGTTTTATTTGCCTCTGCATGGTCCACGTGGGCATCCCCGAGAACGTCTCGGCGAATTTTCATTCCCTGTTCATACACGCTGCCAACAGTCTGGTGCGCACGAAGAAAGGCATTGATCTGGTCTGCCATGATTTGGGGTTGTTCGATCGGTGGTGTATGCCCAGCATCAGGTAGGACGGCGAAGCCGGCATGCGGAAGTGACTGGGCAAGCTCTTGCACTATATCCGGCGGGGTGGCGGCATCGTGCGCGCCGCACAGGACCAGCGTTGGCACTGTAATCTGTGAGACTTCCGCACGTAGATCGGCATCGCGCAGGGCGGCACATGCGGCGGTATAGCCGGCTGCAGAGTTGCGGATGAATAATGTGCATAGGCCCTGGAATTGTATTGGGAAACGAGCCGCAAAGTCTGGCACAAACCAGCGGGCAAGGATCGAATCAGCTAGGTGCGCCATGCCATGGGCGCGGATCGTATCTATACGGCTTTGCCAAAGTTCCGGCGTGCCAATTCTGGCAGCTGTGTCAGCCAAAATGAGGCAACTGACCCGTGCCTGATTCCGCAGGGCAAAATCGAGAGCGATCAATCCGCCAATGGAGATACCGAGCATGACGGCTTTATCAATTTCAAGATGGTCGAGCAGAGCCGCCAGGTCGGCTGAGAAATTTACCAGGGTTAACTCTCCCGCAGGGTCCGCAGACAGACCGTGTCCGCGCAGGTCGAAGCGGACGAGCTGCAGGGTTGGATCAAGTCGGGGAACCAGGTCGTCCCATAATCGCAGGTCAGTTCCGAGCGAATGGATGAGAACGAGCGGGGTACCCTGGAGGTCGCCGTCGGATCGGTAGTGGACATTGATCCCATTGAGGGTGGCGAAATTCATTCGAAGGTCTCGTAGGGCAAGCCAACGTAGTTTTCGGCAAGCACAGTCTGACCCGCTTCCGAGCCAGTCAGATAATCCAGTTCGGCGATTTGCAGCCGCCTGCTCATCGGATCATCATCGAATTTGTGCAGGAGCGAAGTGTACCACCACGAGAAGCGGATCGCTTTCCAGACACGACGCAAGGCAGTTTCGGAATAGCGGTCGAGCAAATCGGTTCGCTTGTCTTTGTAATATGCGAGAAGGGCGCGGGAAAGGTAATAGATGTCTGATGCAGCCAGATTCAAACCTTTTGCACCGGTAGGAGGAACGATGTGTCCTGCGTCACCCGCCAGGAAGAGCCTGCCGAAGCGCAGAGGTTCGGCGACAAAACTATGCAGAGGGGTATTGCTCATTTCGAGACGCGGTCCCGTGGTGACATCATTAGCTGCCTGTGGAGGAAGACGCCGACATAATTCTTCCCAAAAGGCATCATCAGTCCAGTTTTCAACTTTATCATCAATATTGCATTGTACATAATAACGACTGCGCGTATGGGAGCGCATACTGCATAGCGCAAAGCCGCGTTCATGGCTAGCATAGATAAGCTCATCGCGTACGGGTGGTACATCTGAGAGGATTCCCAACCAACCAAATGGAGAGGTTCTTTCAAACGTTTCGATTTGATTGGTTGGCACGCTATGCCTGGCAACACCATGAAAGCCATCGCAGCCCGCCACAAAATCACAGGCTAATTCTCTTTGTTCACCATTCTGCTCATAAATAATGCGTGGGGATCGCGTCTCATAATCCTCAACTCGGATCGCTGGCGATTCATAGTGGACAATACCACCCGCCTCATCAATGTGAGCCTTCATCAGGTCATAGGTGATTTCGGTTTGCCCATATACCATCACCACTTTACCATTCGTGTGCTTAGGGAAATCAATTCTCTCGAGCCGACCATCAAAGGCAATGTTGATTCCCTCATGAATGAGTCCTTCACGATCCATGCGTTCGCCGGCTTTTGCCTCCCGCAGCAAATCTGCCATGCCCTGTTCGATGACACCCGCGCGGACGCGTCCCTGCACATAATCGCGGCTGCGGCTCTCCACGATAACCGTATCAATGCCTTGCAGATGCAACAGCCGCGCCAGCAATAACCCCGACGGACCCGAACCGATGATACCAACCTGAGTTCTCATGGTTTGTTCCTATGCCGTATTTCCATTATATACAGTTCGATTTCAGTTTCAAACCTGTATCCGAAATAGTCGCGCAGGGTGCTTGTACTGCCTTTTTGCCTGTGCGAGATTGGTAAGCGAGATCATGACGCGCAATCCGGCGATGATTCAATTGATTTTTTGACCCTCTAACGGAAAACGATCAGTGCGACACCTGCAACGGTCAATATCAATCCAAGCAAATAACGCCACGTGAATGGCTCGTGTAATAAGAGAATACCGAACATGCTGGCGATCAGGATTCCCATTACCCGAATGGTCGGAGAGCCGATCGAGACACTGATACGGGCAAAGGTGAGATAGAGCAGAAGGGTGACAACACTGAAGGCAATCCCAACCCCAAGCGAGTACAGCAGACCTTGCTGGGTAATGAGAAGCGGCTGTTTTGTGACTTTCAAATAACCAACCCATGTCAGTCCAACCGTGAATGTTGTAGCGCCGTAGACAAGCATTCCCATGCTCGATGAGATCTTATTGGAAGCGAGTTTCACAAAGAAGTCGGCGCTCGCGAGAAAAATGGAGCACAGCAGGGCATAGGGGATCCAGCGCATGATGATCACCGCCTTATTTTGCCTTAATATTATGTTCTGTCAGCGCGATGCCATCACGCATCTCCTTGAGATCGACAGTGAGCGACAATTTTCGCGTCTCGAAAAGATGCCCAAAGGTTTCCCTCAAAACTTTCATGACGCGTTGGGTTGCCTCCTTTTGAATTTCGATCGGGCGGCCCTCGCGGATCAACAACCCCACATGCACAAAAGCGTAATTGGGATCGCCATCCGCAATGCGGTATTGCGTGTGTTTTATAGCGCGGCTCTTGATGCCTTTTAAATTGATGACGCCTGTAGCAACTACTTCTTCATGCAGACGTGCCAGCAGCGGCTGGACATCCACTTCAATGTTGTCGGAATATTCAAGGGTTAAGTGCGGCATACGGTTTCCTTTTTATTCGACGGGCGGTGTGCCGTGCTTATGGAACGATTCGATGGTCTTCAAGCCCCAGGCCTGTCCCTTCTTGCGTTCTGCTTCGCTCCACACAATGGGCTTCCAATCTGGTGCAAGGATGAGGCGCGCACCTGCATTGGCAATTTCAAAACGATTACCACCTGGTTCATACACGTACAAGAAGAATGTCTGCTGGATGGCGTGTTTATGCGGTCCTGTCTCGATGAAAACGCCGTGTTCCAGACAAATATCCGCTGCGCGTAAAATCGCTTCTCTGTTATCCACAGCATAGGTGAAATGGTGCAGGCGTCCCTTTGCGCCGTAGGCATCTTCAGCAAAGGTTACGTCATATGATTTGTTGTTGAACGTCAGCCACGCGCCTTTCTCGGAGCCATCGTCAAATATGATCTGCTCTGTAACGCGACCGCCGAGCGTTTCCGTCATGAACAGACGATTGGAGCGCACGTCAGCTGCCAGCAACGCAATGTGATCAAGACGCCGCACGCCCACACCCCGGTCGGAATAACGAGAGGCTTGATTCTTCAACGCCGGCTTCATCTCCGATGTCGGCTGATACCATTCGGTCTCGTAGTAGATTTCAATTTGATGTCCATCAGGGTCGGTAAAGCAATACGCGGGCCCATGACCAAGGCTGTCATCCTTCCAGCCTTTGCCCAAGCCTGATTTCCCGATCGCCTCCACACGTCGCTGCAACGCCTGTGGACTCGCCGCACGTAAGGCGTAATGCCCGAGGCCCGACTTCTTAGAAGACGTCAGTTGAAGTGAATGATGTTCGTAATCGTCCCAGCCCCGAAGGTAAACTGAATCGCCTTGTCGTCCGTTTTCGGTCATACCCATTACATCCACAAAAAAATGCAGACTTTCCTCAGGCCTGGGAGTCAGCAGTTCGACATGAGCGAGATGGGCGATATCATGAATGGGTTCATTTTGGTTCGTCATTTTTTGTTTCCTTCCACATAGGCACGCAAGCCATGCAAGTCGTATGACATTTGTCCTGTCAGCAACTTCTGGCGCAGGGCATCTTCCTTTGCCAATCTTTCTTCAGAGGCTTTAAGTACCGCACCCATGCGTTCGCGTTTGACACAAACACCTCCATCGGCATCCAGCACAAGGATATCACCCGATGAGATTTGCGTTCCACCAACTATGGCCGTCGTGTTGAGTTCGCCGATCTTTGTTTTGGTTGCGCCTCTCACGCGTACGAAACGTGTCCAGATGGGCAGACCCAACGCAACCAATTCATTCACGTCCCGAACCGATGCATCTACCAGGATCCCCGCCGCGCCCCTGACCTTGACCTGAGTCGCCAGCAATTCGCCGATCAGCGCGACGGGAGCGGGTTCCGGCATGCTTAACACCAACACCTCCCCAGGCTGAATCTGTTCGATGATCGCATGCACCATCAAATTATCATCCTGTCCACATAATGCAGTGCGGGCAGGACCCGCCACACGGCTGTTCGGTAGGATTTGAATGAGTGGAATATCGATCAGCCCTTCACGCCCCGAGGCTTCATAGACCGTTGCCACGCCGAGTACACTTAAGCGAGTGATGTCATTGGCGTTCATAAGCTGGCCACCACCCACGGCAATGTCCGAAAGTGCGCTTCTGCAAACTTGATGTCGGCACTGCCCGAGATTCGGCGTGCATGGTTGGCGCGGCGCGTGGCGAGTTCGCTGTAATATTTGTGCAAATAACTCTGTGCCTTCATTGCGTCCATCGCTTTGGTTTTCATTTCCATCACGGGCGTGATGTCAACAAACACGTTGGGTTTGAAGTCGCAAAGCTCAGGCTGGTGCGGTTCGAAGAAATAAAGTTCAGGCGGTGTGATTCGACTAAACGCGCTGGCAACACCTGCTCCCGTCGATAAGAGCCGTGCTTTCTGCACCATCTGAGCGGCAACAGGATGGTCAGGGTTGAATGGGTCCACGGGATTATGTGTGAGTACGATATTTGGCTGGAAATCCTGGAAGATACCAACCAGGTGCTCGATGGCTGGAGCTGTCATATTCAATGGATAATCCCCCAGATCGAGACAGCGAAACTCCGCGCCGATGGCTTCCGCGGCTGTCTTTGCTTCTTCCTGACGAATCCGCTTCACATTCTCGACCGTTTGATTCGGCTCCTTCCACAACTCGCCGGACTCTCCTCTCTCACCGTACGAGAGGGCAATCACGCTGGCACTGCCACCTTGTGATGAGATGATAGCAATCGTCCCCGCGGCGCGCCAGACGAAATCGGCAGAGTGTGCTCCAATGACGAGAATCTTTTTTGCCATTATCATCTCTCCATGATTTCTTTCAATCTCTTGATGGAGGCTTGACTTGTGAACGAAGAAACGCCAATCGAATTAAGCATCTCGACAACCGCCTCCATCTCCTCCACCCTGCGTTTGGCATGTTTGATACTGCCGCTGACGAGGCGATCTATCATCGCTTCGTCATAAATTATTTTCAACATTTGAGCGCGGGCATATTCAGTCATATTTAGGGAGTCCGCTGCTTCCAAACATTCCATAATGACTGCCGCAACTCCCTTATACATAATGCTTCTTACCAACTTATGAGTTGCCGCATTCCCTGCTTCACGATCCAAATAAGTGACAGGCATTCCCAGGGGGGTCATCTTTTCCGCAAATAGCTCTGCTCCGCTTCCAGACGCATAGACTTGCGTACGCAACCCTTTGGGCGGTACGGGATCCATCAGGGCGGCATCAACGAAAAAGGCGCCTGTTTTCTCAATAATGGCTGCTATATCCCGTTTGAGTTGAGGCGCGGCTGTATTCATATCCGTATAAAGTTGACTGGGCTGAAGCACGGGAGCCACTTCCGTCGCAACATCAACTGCAACGCGCGCCCAATTGACGCTGAGGATAACGTTTGCCCCCGAAGCTGCGTCAGGGTTGCTGGAAGCGAAATGCAGCCCATCAGGGATATTACGCGGCTCGGGATCCCAACCGCGCACCTGAACGCCTCTGGCGATCAGGTCGTGGGCGAGTGTGCCTCCAGCTTCACCAATTCCCAAAATCGCAATGATCATTCGATCAGCAAGTAATTAAAGCTCTAATTGAAATTGAATCCTTTCCCTCTGAACCACTCCTGCTCCAGCCGCCGTCCCTGGCGGTGTCTTACCAACAAACTTGCGTCCGGGACGGCGCAGAGAGCATTATTCATCCCCATACTTCCTCCGCGGTTTCAGTGACAAGCTTCAACTTTGCATCCTGGTCCGCTGCCGTGAGCAGGTTTCCTTCCTCGGTGGAGGCGAAGCCACATTGCGTGCTGAGCGCAAGCCGTTCCAAGGGCATATACTGGGTCGCGTCCTCGATGCGCTGTTTCAATTCCTCTTTGCTTTCCAGCTTTGGCTTCTTGGAGGTAACCAGACCCAACACCACCGTTCGATCCTCGGGGACATGCTTCAATGGCTCGAATCCGCCCGAACGCGCGTCATCATACTCAAGCAGGAAACGATTGAACTTTGTGCGCTCGAACACAGAAGCAATCGGCTCATAGTCGCCGCTGGCATAGTATTTGCTCTGGTTGTTGCCGCGGCACATATGAAGTCCGAATGTCACGCCAGGGTGATTCCCAATCACAGCATTGTCAAGTTCGATGCAGCGAGCCAGCAATTTATCGGGATCGTTGCCTCGTTTGCGATATCCTTCCCGGATGTCCGGATCGAGCAATCCCGTATATTGCGGCGAATCGATCTGGATATACGTGCAGCCCAGACGGATCAACTCTTCGACTTCGGTCTTCAGGATATCCACCAGATCGGCAAGGTAGGCGTCGATGGTGGCATAGGCGCCTTTTGATTTTTCCGCGTCAAAATACGCGGCAGCCTGTTGGGCGCTGATGATCGTCACCTTGGCTGGATGATCCGTCTTCGCACGCAAGTAGACGAACTCCTCTTCACAAAGCGGGCGCACGCGCCGCAACTTCGAAACCACGACGGGCCGCCTGATGACCACCTCATTCCCTTCATCATCGTGGAAGGGGATTGCCCAGCCGCCAAACTTGTCGTAACCTTCCACGGCGTCCACCAGATGACCGTAGAAGGCATACCGCCGCATTTCACCGTCGGTGATCACATCCAGGCCGGCTTTCAGTTGAGTGTCAATCGCTTCGTTCGCGGCACGATCCTCGATCTTCTTGAATTCGACATGGGTCAATTCGCCCGAGTCTCGTTTCTTGCGCGCTTCTTTGAGATAAGCAGGTCTCAAAAGACTGCCAATCACATCACTTCGATACGTTGACATTTTGATACTCCTTTCAGAATTCTTCTACCACAAAGTTGGGTGGGCAGTGATTGTTGTTCTTCGCGTACGACCATCACGAAAAGAAGATCTTCAACCACTCTCATGCTTTCACCACCCTGCGAACACGGTCCCACAGAGCTGCCAGGGTGGGGATCACACCGCGCGGCATCCATAGAAACAGAACAATAATGAGAATTCCGTAGGCTACCTGCCGCAGTTGGCCAAAATCGATCAGGATCTCGTCGACGATCGTGAAGGTCACCGCCCCGATGATCGGCCCGAACAGAGTGCCTATGCCCCCAAAGGCCAGCATCACCAGCACCACAACATCGACATGACCGAACCCAAATGTGGTGGGGCTGATCCGCCCTTCGGTGAAGGCGTAGGTCGAGCCAGCCAAACCGAGCATCGCCGCCCCGATCAGCGCTCCATATACCCGGTAGCGGGCAACGTCGACGCCTGCCAACTCCGCGGCAACTTCGTCGTCGCGAAGGGCGCGAAACGCCCAGCCGATGTGTGAACGGCGCAACAACCCGTGGACGAGAAGGAAGAGGATCACGAGCGCAAGCATCAGGTAGTAGGGTGGAATCCGGGTCCGAAGGAAGGTGTCAGCGCCTGAATCGATCAAGCGGCCCGTATCCCCACCGGTCAGGTTGCTGAGCCCGAGCAGCAGGGCATCGAACGACAGCGAGAAGATGAGGGTGACGATTCCGGCGAAGATGACCCCGAGAGAACGTCGCACTGCGATATAGCTGAGCAACCCACCGACGGATGTAGCGGCAACCGTCGCTGTAAGGATGCTCAACACGATAGGCCATCCTGCGTTGTCGGCGAGAATGGTCGCACCAAAGCCGCCGACGCCAGCAAGGGCACCAACGCACAGGAACAGCTGCCCGGTGCTGCCAAAGATCAAATTGAATCCAATGACATAACAGGCAAAGGCCAGCCCGAGGACAGCAACACCCATTAGCACTCGTGAGTCGCCCAGCCAGAGGGGGACCAGAGCAAGCGCTGCTCCTACCACGATGATGGGTATCAGCAGCGCAGAGAGGGACCTAGATGTGTGTGCCTCGGTTCCCCCGATCAGGGAGGTGCCGGTGCTGCCAGTGAACCGGTCGCTCATTCCTTGACTCCCAGTAAGCCTGCCGGGCGGATGAGGATGGTCACGGCTGCTGCCACGAGTAGAATGATTAGCGATATATACGAACCGATCAAGTCCGCAGCGACAACATTGACAATCCCCAGAATGATACCTGCCAGCAACGCTCCAACAACATTGCCAAGACCACCCACCACGGTGACGATGAGGGCGAACACGGTGATGGAGAGTCCGGACGTGGTGTCCACCGGAGCGATCATCGAACGCGTGATTGCCATCAGTGCAGCCAAAACGCCGCTCAAGATGAGGATGAGGCGAAGCATCTGCTTTGGATCTATGCCGATCAGCCTGGCTCCCGCCTCGTCTTCGATGACCGATCGTATCGCCCGCCCGGGGGAGGTACTTCGGAAGAAGACGAACAGACCCGTAATGGTAACGAGTGTAATTGCCGAGGCTACCAGGCTTCCCCGACGCATAGGCACTCCGAGAATGTCGATAGCCCCACCTCCGATGTACAGGCTCAGAGCCTTCAGGGGATAGCGCCAGTTGAGGTAACCGTCAATGATGAACGATATTCCCAGAGTGAGCAGGAGGCTGAGCAGGACACGTGCCTCACCGCGCAGACGGTAGACCGGCCGCAGAATCGTCACATCGAGCAACAAGCCGAGCAGGCCGCCTGCGAGAAGGCCAAGCCCGACCGCAGGCAGGACGGAGATGCCAGCGTCCATGGCAAGCGCCGCGGTCATGGCGGAGGTTACTGCCATCTGCCCGTAGCTCAGGTTGAGCACACCGCCCAATCCATAGACGAGAGTTAACCCGGCCGCGAGCAGTCCGAACTGGAGACCAAGTACGATTCCATCAAGTATGTTAGCAATCATGTTACACCCAGATAAGCGCTGCGGACCGCTGGATTTGCCGCCAGCTGTTCAGTTGTCCCTTCGAGTCGAATGAACCCGTTTTCGAGAACGTAACCTCGATCACTGAAAGACATTGCCAGCGGAACCTGTTGTTCGGTAACCAGCACAGTCAGCCCTCGCTCCCTCAGCACGCGCAGGGCTCCATAGGCCGCCCTGGCCAGCAAGGGAGCGAGCCCCGTGCTTGGCTCGTCAAGCATGAGGAGTCGAGGCTTTGACATCAGTGCGCGCCCCACTGCGAGCATTTGCTGCTCGCCACCACTCATTGTCCCTGCACGTTGTCGCCGTCTCTCAGCCAGGCGGGGAAATAGATCCAAAACGATTGACATGGTCTCGGGATCGGGTTTGTATGGATACGCTCCGAGGAGCAGATGCTCCTCGACCGTCATGCGGGGAAACAAATGACGCGCGGCGGATACGAATCTCATCCCCAGCCGGGCGATTCGTTCAGCCGGGATCCCGGTGATGTCCTTGCCCTCGAAGAGAACTTTCCCCGACGAAGGCGAGAGCAACCCACACAATGTCTGGAACAGCGTCGTCTTCCCGGCTCCGTTGGAGCCGATGATCATGACCGCCTCGCCCTGGTCGACATGAAAGGCCACATCGTGGACGACATCGTTGCCCTGGTATCCGGCCGAGAGGCCGTTGACCTCAAGCATGTTTGATCTCCTCGCCCAGATACGCCTCGACTACCGCCGGGTGACGCATCACCTCTTTGGGCAGACCTTCGGTCAGAACATCCCCAAAGTTGAGGACCACCGTTCGCTCTGCCAGACTCATCACTGCCTTCATAACATGCTCGACCCAGATAATGGTCATGTTGAACCGATCACGCATCGTCCGGATGATTTCGATCGAGGCACTCAACTCGGCATCGTTGAGTCCTGCCATTACCTCATCGAGTACGAGGAGCCGGGGTCCTCCAGCGATGGCCCGGGCCAATTCAAGAAACCGCTGCTCGTGCAGGTTGAGATTACCGACAGGGTCGTGGCTTCGGTTGGCCAGGCCGACGAACGAGAGCGCCTCACCGGCAAGATTGAGAGCCTGCTCTTCCTTTCGATGTGCTCCCGCTCTGCCAAAGAGAGCGCCGAGGGCCGCATTCTCGAGCACAGTCATTGTGGGAAAGTGACGGGGAGTCTGTTGCACCATGGCAATCCCCATCTGACGAATGCGGTGGGCAGGGTGACGGGTGATGTCCTCGCCGGCGAATCTGATCGTTCCGCTGGTTGGCACTTCAAGCCCGACAACCAGCTTGAGCAGAGTGCTCTTACCGGCGCCATTTGGGCCGACGATGGCCAGAATTTCACCATCGTCGGCCTTCATGGTCACGCCATTGACAGCCGCGAGACCGCCAAAGTGTTTCTCAACCTTATCCAGTTCGAGTATGGCCACTGGCGCTATTACTCTGGCTCGTAAGGCGTGAGCGGGGCGGATTGGGACAACAGTTCCAACCACCAGTCGCCCGCTTCATTCAACCCTTCGGGAGCCGGCCCTTCGCTGATCCGGAAGAAGATCGGAGCGGACGAAGCCAACTCGCCCCATTCGGTCCAGCTCAACGGGTGGGCATAGCCCGGTGGGTTGAACTCGTGTGTACGGACGTACTCAGCGATCGCCGCATGATCGTCGCCGACTTCACCAACAGCCTCGGCGACAATCTGTACGATCGCATACCCGGCGACGGCATCGTCCGACATGAACAGGTTATCGGAGAAAGCCAGATAGCGCCGCGCCAGATCGGCGTAGCTGTCACTCAGGTAGTCGGCGCAGGCGAAATCGCTGTAGCGCCCGATGGCAAGATCCTGCAGACCTCCAACCGCCAGATCTGGCGGAATCCAGGCACCTGTGACTGGCACGTTCCCAGCCAGGTCGGCCGACAGCGTCACGATCGCCGAGTTACCCGGCGGATGGCCGGTCGCGACGATCATCTCGGCGCCGAAATCGGACATCGCCCGCACGAACGGGGTGAAGTCGGTGTCCGGCGGAACCGGGGCTACCTCGATGGTGTAGTCGATTCCCGAACCCTCGAATGCACTTTCCATGGCTGCCTTGAACGCCTGTCCCCAGGGGTAGTCGGCGACGATGGCTCCGACCTTGGTGAAGCCCTGTTCCTGTGCGTACTGGAGCACCGGCGCAGCGACCATTGGCGCGGACGGCAAACAGGTCCGGAAGGTGTATCGGCTGGCGCGGGTGAGGGCGGCCTGGGTACCAGACTTCACCAGGAAGACTGGCATCTGCTCCTGCTCGGCCGCCGCGCCGACGGGCGCGCCGACAGCGCTGGAAATGATACCGCCGACAGCCACGACACCCTCCTCGACAAGCCGCTCGAAGCGA
Organism: Anaerolineales bacterium; assembly: GCA_035250835.1. Lineage (GTDB taxonomy): Bacteria > Chloroflexota > Anaerolineae > Anaerolineales > Villigracilaceae > Defluviilinea. Next base: position 1,873 of record DATFET010000278.1, on the reverse strand, counting down.
TCAACGCCAACTTCGGCGTTGTTCTCCGAGTCCTGGGTGACGATTTCGATCATACGGCCGTCGACACCGCCTGCGTCATTGATTTCCTGGGCCGCGAGCGCCATCCCGTCGCGAACTTGAACTGCCCACGGCGTGAAGCCTGTCAGGTCGGTCAGCATACCGATCTTGATTGGCTCTGTTGAGGCAGGCTCGGTGGGGGACTCGGTGGCCGGAGCCTCTGTGGCTGAAGCTTCTGTCGCCGGAGCTTCTGTCGCTGGCGCCTCGGTGGCCGGGGCCTCCGTTGCAGGAGCGGCTGTTTCCGCCGGCGCACCACATGCGCTCAGCACCATTGCACAAACCAGAAGAGCAGGGATAATCTTCAAGGTGATCCCATTTTTCTTGTTCATTCTTCCTCCAACTTGTAAATGAATTTCATCGGATAGAAATAAGGATTGCCTGAACTGAGTCAGCTCACACTCCTTTCTCTGTGCGGCGGCTTTGTAACTGCCACAGCTTGTGGTGTCAAACCTGTCACGTTGCTACTGCGTTGCCTCAGAGGTTCTTCGCAAAAGAGTGACCCACATAATATTCATCAATCTTCAAAGTCCTCGAGGCTATGACTCGGCACTACTGAGGTTCCATAATAATAAAATGATTTGGCGAGCAGGACTCCAAACCAGAGATTGATTTTCTGCAATTCATTTTCATTGTCTACATTACGGACCACGGTCTTCTAATCAGGGAGTAGGTGTTTGGGAAGAGAGTGCAGTGCGGAAGATTCAGACCTGAAACCTCCAGTTATGGTTAGTATCGCATAAACCGCAGACGCGTACAAGGGTTTGAAACTGAAATTGTACAGGCGTATAAGGGATTGACGCTCATCAGCCATGAATAAGTAAAAGGAGAATACGATGGCAGCCAAGATGCACAAGATGTTTATTGGCGGTAAGTGGGTGGATGCCGCGGACGGTAAGACCTTCGAGGATATGAATCCTTATACGAGAGAAGTATATGCTCATCTGTCAGCAGCCAAACGCGAGGATGCCAAGCGCGCCATTGAAGCAGCGCAGGCAGCCTTCCCTCGCTGGGCAGCCACGCCTCCCAGCGCAAACGCAAAATCTTCCTCAAGGCAGCGGACATCATGGAGAGACGGCAGGATGAATTGGTCAGAGCGATGATGGAGGAAGTGGGAGGCACGATTGGTATTTCGATGTTCCAGATGTTCTTCGTGCCGGGGCTTTACCGTATGGCAGCAGGCGCGGCATATGATGTGAAAGGCGAGATTATTCCTTCAGACTATCCGAACACGTTCTTCATGGCGATGCGCCAGCCGGCCGGCGTTGTCTCCTGTTTTGGTCCATTCGATGTACCTTATACTTTGCGGTCGGTCATTTGCGTTACCTGTGGCCTACGGGAATACCGCGGTCTTGAAGCCGTCGGAGGAAGCCTCGGTGACTGGCGGCATACTGATCGCTGAGATTTTCGAAGAAGCTGGCCTTCCTCCTGGAGTCCTCAATGTGATCACATGCTCGCGTGAAGACGCGGTGGAGGTCGGCGATGAGACGATTTCAAACCCGGCGGTCAAACGTATATCCTTCACCGGTTCAACCGAAGTGGGACGCATCATCGCTGAGAAGGCAGGCCGGCATCTCAAACGTGCCGTGCTCGAATTGGGCGGCAAGGATCCCTTGATCATCCTCGCAGACGCAGATGTTGACTACGCAGTCGACGCCGCGAGCTGGGGCGCGTTTTTGCCCAGGGGCAGATCTGCATGTCCACAGGACGCATCATCGTCGAGAAGAAGATCGCGGATAAATTCACCGAAAAATTAGCTGAACAATTGAAACAACTGGAGCAAGAGTTATTACAAGGTGCCTAGGCACAAGGATATGCG
>DATFET010000148.1:0-7872 GCA_035250835.1 Anaerolineales bacterium | reverse complement strand
GACGATTGCGGCACAGAGTTCCGGGTTGGGTGCGTTGAATGCTGCAAAGCCAAACGTTTTCCCATCAATGTTTATAGGCAGGATGGTTAGATGTTCTGGCTCGTCTGCGGAATAGATTTCAGGGGTTGGGAATTTGCGCGTTTCAAACCTTTGTCCCCTGGTCGCACCCTGCAGCCCGGCTGTAAACAGGATCGTTGCCTGGGAAGTGGGATCTTCTCCATCGCTGTCGTATAAGGCGACCAGTAAATTTTTGATCCCCACTTTTGGAAGATGACGGGAAAGGATCTCGGCGCTCTCAGAGATATTCATCGCGGTGAGCAACTCGGCTGTCATCAAGCCCAGTTGCGCCATCATGTCCATATGCTCGATCATGGAACGAGTTGTCCTGCGCTGAATCTGATCGCTGACCTCGAGATGGACGCGATCGATCAGACTTGCGGTAAATCCCTCCTCCACTTGCGGTGCGAGATGGAGCAGGGTATTCATCTTTTGATATAAAATGGCGATCCCTGCCTGCCAAATGTGGGCATCTTCATCGCGATCGTCGGTCCAGGTGAGGACTCGCTTGATCTCACTCAGAATCATGTTTGAATCCTGAAGTCGTAAACTATTCAGGAACGCCTCCAGAAAGGATGTGCATTGTTCCTGTAGATCCTCCAGCAGGCTATTACGCGCTTCAATTAATGAGGCTTCTGCCATCGCGCGCGCAAGGTCCTGGAGTTTCAAGGCAGGTTCCCGCGCATCGACTGGTGAAAATGAAAGACTGGACCTGGTCGGTGGACATCCACAGGATTGGCGGATGATGAGCCGGGGAGAGACGATCACCCGTGAGGCATGATTTCCCTGGCCTCGAATGTGATCGAGCAGCGTGACTACGGATTGAAATCCGAGGGAAAATGTGGGATGCCGGATCGTTGTCAGCGAGGGGGAGAGGGAGCGGGCGTCGAGGATGTCGTCGAAACCGATGACAGCCACATCGTCTGGAATGACGCGGCCCACTTCCTCCAGAACCTGAATAGCTCCGAGGCAGGACAGATCATTACTGGCGATCAATCCTGTGAACGCAGCCCCGCTATTAAGGATTTGTTGCATAGCCGATCTGCCACCGTCGCGGCGGTGCTCACCGAAAGCAATCAATCTGGGATCTTCACGCAAGCCTGCACGCTTCAAGGCAAGGCGATACGCTTGCAGCCGCTCTTCGCTGTCACCGCCCTGACCAACATTACCCGCAATGAACGCGATTTGCCTGTGTCCGTGAGAGAGTAAATGTTCAAAGGCCCGCAGAATGCCCAGCGTGTTGTCCACGGTCACTACTGGACCAGGTCCTTCGGGTGTTGTGAAAATCACCGGGAAACCTGATTCCAAAAGATCACGAACGTATTGCGCTTGTTCTTTCGACAACTCGTCGGGGACAATGATCAAGCCGTCCGTATTCCAGGGACCGACTGGCACGAAATTAACATCGGGTCCGGGCACCGGCCAGAAACTGCGATACTGTGGGTGATTGCCCGCAGCACTGAATCCGCAGCCTAATAAAAGATTGCAGCCGTGCTCGTTCGCTGCGGCGCTGATGCCCTGAATGAGCGAATGAGCATACCGATCTATCGTCGTCCCCTGATAAACAGGCCATGTGCAAATGAAACCGATGGTGGGTTTATGTTTTGTCTGATTAGGCATTGCCGATTCACTTACTATGCTTATTTAATTTTATCATCTTGAGATGAAGCGATTCACAGCCGGTCATTGCTGCTAACAGGATAATTATCATGCAATGTGGATTACATTCGTTTTATTGATGAGCAATTTCTAACTCAAATTCATTGTCTGTTAACCTTTAACTTACCAATTCTCAATGTGCGATCGTAGACTTTGCCGATATAGTAACGTCAGATTAAAATTCCCGGCGGATTGCAATGCACATCATCGCACTCGGGCTCAATCACACCTCTGCTCCCGTTCAGCTTCGTGAACGACTCCATTTCAGTGAAGACCAGGTTCGTGCATCGCTTGCTCGTCTCGCATGCGGAAACATGGCGTCCCCGCTGTCAGAACTGGTGATCGTTTCCACATGCAATCGGATCGAAATCTATGCAGCCTCCAATAAACTGGCCTTTGCCGAGTTGGAGGCTTTTTTGTCGGACGCGCACGGCGTCTCCATTCATGAAATTCATCCGCATCTGTATCGCTTCGGCGACATGGATGCGGTTCGTCATTTATATGAAGTCTCTGCAGGTTTGGATTCTCTTGTTATCGGTGAGCCTCAAATCCTGGGACAGATCACGAAAGCATTGGAGCTGGCACGCGGACAAAATGCTGCAGGTCCCATGTTGAACCGTCTGTTCCAGGCCGCGATCCACACGGGGAAACGCGCCCGCACAGAGACAGCCATCAGCCGCAACCCTGCCTCAGTCTCCTCTCTTGCAGCATCTTTTGTAGAGCGGGTCGTTCAGCGTATCGCCGACGCGCAGGTTGTGATCCTGGGCGCGGGTGAAATGGCGGAACTGGCAGTGGAAGCATTACGCAAACGCGGCGCGAATCGCATCCTGGTCGGCGGCGGGAATATTCCCAGGCCAGGAGAAATATCGCTGGCTCACAGGGGAGTTTTGTTTTTAGATGAGTTTCCCGAATTCGGCACGCGCGTCCTGGAAGTGATGCGCCAGCCGATGGAAGACAAAGTCGTCACCATCAGCCGCGCCAAAGGATCGCTGACTTTTAGTGCTAATTTTCAACTGATCGCGGCAATGAACCCCTGCCCCTGTGGATATTATGGCGATTCACAAAAACCATGCACCCCGTTCGGGACGCGAGCCCGCTGCCCTCTACGCTTTGCTTCGAGGATGCTTCGCGAGGGCGAGACGGCCTGTGCGCATGCGCTGGTTACCAAATATCAAAAACGGATCTCAGGCCCCCTGCTGGACCGCATCGATATCCATATCGAAGTCCCACGCGTGGATTATGAAAAGTTGAGTGGAAATCGAGTGAGGGAGTCGTCCGAATGTATCCGTGCTCGTGTGCAAGCCGCCCGAAACATACAACAAGCTCGATTTTCGAATATCGGCTCATCAGCCATTGTGTGTAACGCCGACATGCGCGTGGGGGAGATACGGCAGTTCTGCAGGCCGCCCGAAGACGCCAGCGGCTGATGCGGGCTGCTGCATCGTGCTGTGCAAATTCATAATGGGCCAACCGCATTTTCGTATTATGATTGGAAACAGCCATGTTCCAATCCGATATGTTCAGCGTTCCTAAATACAATTCGCTCGAGGATGTGCTCGAGGCGATCCGCGGATTGAGGGATGATCCGCTTGCCAGCGCCGGCACAAATATTGTGATCAGCCGCGGGAATCCGAATGCCAAACTCCTGCTGATTGGGGAAGCCCCGGGCCCGCAGGAAAATATCCAGGGCAAACCGTTTGTGGGACCGGCCGGGCAGCTGCTGGACAAAATTCTTCTGGCTGGGGGGTTCGACCCTGAGAAGGATGTGTATATTACCAACTCGGTCTTCCGTATGCCCCCGGGCGAGGCTGACAAGGCATTCCGCAAACCCACAGATGCGGAGGTGGATTTTTACCGATCGTTCGTTTTTGAAATCATTCACATGATCGACCCATACGTGATTCTCCTGACAGGAAATGTAGCCTGTCAGTCAGTCCTGCGCAGGACCGGCATCACCAGCCTGCGCGGCCAATGGACTCAGCTGGGAGAACGCTGGTTGATGCCGATTTTCCATCCATCCTATCTGTTACGGAATCCCTCGCGCGAGCCAGGCTCACCCAAAGCCCTGATGTGGGAGGATATTCGCGAAGCGCGCAAAAAATATGATGAGCTGATCGCGGGGAAGTAAGAGTTGGTGGCCTGCTCAGAATTTACAAATCAGTCTGAAAGTCATCCATGATCCGTTCGGCAGCCAGCCGCCCGGAGACCATGGCTGTAGGCATGCCAGTGCCGGGATGCGTGCTTGCTCCAACGAAGTACAGGTTATGATAGCGGGAATGACGGTTGCGAGGGCGGAAATATCCCAGCTGTGTCAGATTATGACAGAGTCCATGCGTGGAACCCATCATCAGATTGTAGCGCTTCCGCCATGAGAGCGGCGTGTAATTTACTTCAAATTTCAGATGTGATTCCAGGTCGGTGATGCCCAGAGGCGCCAGACGGCGAAAGACGTGCTGGCGCGCCCGGTCGCGGATCGCTGTCCAATCCTGTCCGCCGTTTTCGCTCATATGCCCGACCGGCACGATGGCAATCAGAGTATCCTGTCCCTGCGGCGACATGGCCGGGTCGAGGCGAGCCGGGGCGTGGACATAAAGACAGGGGTTGGCCGGCAAGTCAAGGTCCCGGATGATCGAGTTGAAATTTTCACGGTAATCATCCGCCAGAAAAAGCGTATGAGGGGCGAGCTGTTCGTAGGTTTTATCCACTCCCCAGAAGAACGTAATGACCGAGCAGGAGAATTGCTTATGAGCCAGCCGCTCGGATTCACGACGTCCTTGCGCACAATCTGGCAGCAAATCCCGGTAGACGTAAGGCAGGTCAGCGTTGGCGAGGACTGCCTCTGCCTGGATGGAACGTCCATCGGTCAGGAGGACGCCGCGGGCTTGATCCCCGTTCACGTCAATCTGCTTTACCGAGGCGTGGTACTCGAACTCCACCCCGGCCTCCCGTGCCAGTTCCATGAGCGCCTCCACGATGGAATACATCCCGCCTTTCGGATACCAGACGCCATGTGCCAGCTCTGTGTAAGGCATCATCGAAAATGTAGCGGGCGCCTCAAAGGGACTCAACCCCATGTACACATCCTGGAAGGTGAAGGCCGCCTTCAAGCGCGGATCATCGAAGTACGCCGACATGTTGCGGTAATGATTGGTAAATGGCTTCAAACGATAGAACAGCTGCAAATTGCCAAAATTAAAGAATTCAGATGCTTTGCGGAAATCATGGTTGACCAGTTTATCCATACTGAGCTGGTAATGTCTGTGCCCTTCCTCCATATAGCGAAGCAGCCCGGGGAAACTGCCTGGCTCAAATGTCTCCAACTGTTCCTGCATGGATTTCATGTCGGAGGTCAGCGAAAGCCTACTGCCATCATCAAATACAAGCTGATAGGTTGGGTCGACGCGCTGGAGATCGAGCAACTCATGCAGCGGCGTTCCCAGGTGACTGAACTCCGCTGCATAGAGTAAAGGCATCACGAGCAGAGTGGGTCCTGTGTCGAAACGATGTCCATCGCGTGTGAAGCGGCCGCAGCGACCGCCAGGCTGTGAGTTTTTTTCCAGCACAGTCACATGCATTCCGCGGCGCGCCAGATGCGTGGCGGCAGTGATCCCGCCAACTCCCGCGCCGATGACAACAACAGACCCGGTCTTCATGGTTTCCTGATCGATCGTGAAACGACAGGTGAGGCCAGATTTTGCCTCTCCCGCAGATGGACAAGCGATAACAATGTTTGCAGCCCCATTCGCAGGCCTGTCTTCATACTTTTCCGTTCCTTGTATTCCGGTCTCAGGAAATAATCCTCGCGCTCGAAAGTATCCAGCAGCCATTCAAAGCGAGCGATGTACGCGTAGCCTGCCAGCCTGCAGCGTGGATTTTCGATGCGGTCAAAATACTCCCTGCCTGCCTTGAAATAGCGGCGCGCCAGCCGAACGCGACTCCGTACCCAGTCTTGATAGGTCCTGCTCAGGGTTTCCTGCGGCTGGATATGCCCGGCTTCGAGGGTTTCGCGCGGGATGTTGTAATATCCAACCTGAATATCGTCGAATGTGTCTCTCAACATGTGGGTGATATGTGCGGCAGTCACAGCCAGGTATCGGGTTTCATCGTGAGGTGTGAATGAATCATGCCCAATGAAATAATGCATCGCCTCGGTCACGGCGCTGGCAAGCCAGCGGGTGTATTCATTCAATTCAAAATGTGAAATTAATGTACCGCGGCGCCTGGCATCGAAATCCATGACCCTCATCATGTTACCCAGATAGACTTGCAGACCGCTCTCATGCTCCCCATCCTGCTGGATCAATTCGATCAGCATGTTCTCTTCAGTCGCGGCAACCTGAAGCGGCACGCCCTGATATGTTTTTTCCAGCAGATACTTTTGTTGCTCGAGAAATTCGATCCGTTTCTGGGCGTCGGTTTCACTCGCATCCAAGGTGTCATCCACCCAGCGGAAGTAGGCATAGGCGCGGTAGGCATCCGCGACCCGCTCACGGTCGGCGAGGAATCGAATCGTGTAATAGGTCTGCCTGCTGGCGGCTTTCGTAATGGAGGGAGCAAGCGCTTGTTGTAAGGTTGTCATATGAGTCATCTCCTTAGGAAGGGATCGAGGATATGATCTCCATGACTGAATCATATATTTGGAAAAAAAACGACTCCCCAGCCGATGGGGGAGTCTTCACTATCCGAATGGATAGGGTGGTCAAGTGGATAGGCTATTGTATTTCCGCGTTATTCCCGTTCTTTGTCCTCTTCTTCGTCATTGTCTGTCGAAGCCGGGTCCAATTCCCAACGATGTCGGTCGCGGTCCAGGATCTTTTTATCGCTGTCGAGCTCCTCATCATCCCGGTAGGTGAGTCCCGCTGCTTCACCAAGCCCATCGACAATATCCTGGTCAGGAGTTGGGGCAGAACCACCCACGCTTTCCTCGCCTGCCACAATACTATCCTCCCAGGCCGCGTCCACGTCACCGCCGGAGAGAGTCGGGTTCATCTCGTTGTATTCGTTTAATTTCTCTTCCAGCTTCTGACGTCCACCGACAGCCAGGCCCTGGCGTTCGGCAAAATCCTCCAGAATATCTTTATCGTCAGTGTAATCATTGATCTGCTCGATGATTTCGCCTGTATCGGCATCCAGGATGAATTTATCCAGCGAGTCTTCCTCCTCCATCAGGTAGTTTTCGCCCTCGCGGTTGTCCGGATCGGTGGGCACGATCTCGCTGACTTTATAGGCATCCGGGGCGGGAGGTTCCACCTCGCCAGTATACGGGTCGACAGGTCCTTCTCGGCCATCCTGCGGAGTGACCTTTTGTTCCTCCTGTGGTTCGTTCTCATCCCTTTTCACATCACCGTTCTTCATAAAAGCACCTTTCCTTAAATATCGCTACTCTGTCTTGTATTTCAGAACGAACTGGTTGGGAGAGTGCTATGGCTATCTCGGTAGTAGGGACATCTAGGAAACTATTCTCGACAGGCTGTCGATTACATTTCAAAAAGGTTTCGGTGATCACGATCCCATAATGAGTGGATAGTAATCACTTGTCTATATCAAATTAGACGGCACTCAGTGAATCTCACAGAACCCCACAATTTATCAGCATATTCATCCTGCGTATCTTTTTTTCTATCAGCGTGTTGGAAGGATTAATCTCATCTCCAGCATTGTTTACCATGCAGGGGAAAAACTAAGAGCAAACCCTGATTACCTTACAGAATGGCTTTGGGACGCAGAAAAACGCTGATTTTCGCTGATTCAAGCAAAAAGATCTGCGTTTTCTGCATGAATCAGCGTCCCGATTTTGAAAGTGTAAGGTAATCAAGAGCAAACCATAAATCATGGAACCGGTTGTCCGGAGCACACAGCATGGCGCGGATAAAGTTACTCCCAATAAAAGTACACACCTGTTAGATCCATAAGGCAAAATCCCGTCGCGTAATCACCGCGGACGGGTTTTCTCTTGCAGCATCCATTGTCCGCGTTGGTTGCACGGTTAGTGAGGAGAAGCAAGCCTATGACAGAATGCCAAACGAACTGATCTCCCCGTCTCATTCTTTTCCAAACACATCAAAGGAGATGCTAAAATGGCTGACCAAAGAAGTCAAGCCCACGACAAGCAGGTTCTGCATAAGCTGGGCTATGCCCAGGAACTCTCCCGCCGCA
>DATFET010000126.1:0-7369 GCA_035250835.1 Anaerolineales bacterium | reverse complement strand
ACGCGAGAAATGGCAGGTCGGTGATATTCATTTCAAGAGCTGGAACGTCATGCACATGCAGATGGACCCGCGTGACCAGCGTCTGCACGCTGCCACGAGTCATTTTGTCTATGGTCCCACCACCCATTATTCAGATGACTTTGGGAAAACATGGACTCAGGCGAAAGAGGTGCCGCTCCTTACGCGTCCATCCAAATCCGGACGGCCCGCCAGCACGGTGGAGGAGGCGTTCCGATCCGAAGCCGGCGAGAGCGTAAAAGATGTTCCTGAGAAGATGATCAAGGTCTGGAACATCAAGCCCGGGCGCGAGAACGAGCCGGGCGTTCTGTACGCCGGCGCGCAGCCAGCCAGCTTCTTCGTCTCGCGCGACCGCGGCGAAACCTGGACCCTAAATGAAAGCCTGTATGACCATCCCCAGCGCGGCGAGTGGAACCCGGGCGCCGGCGGCCTGACCCTGCACACCATCCTCCTGGATCCAACGAATCTGGACCGCATATACATCGCGGTCTCTGCCGCGGGCTGTTATCGCACCGACGATGGCGGCCAAACCTGGGCGCCTTATAACAAAAATGTGCGCGCCGATTTCATGCCGAACAAGTTCCCCGAGTTTGGACAGTGCGTCCATAAGATGGCGATGCACCCGTCGACCCCCAATTTGATCTACCAGCAGAATCACTGCGGCATCTATCGCAGTGACAACTACGGAGAGGACTGGATCGACATCGGCGAAGGCCGCCTGCCAAGCCGTTTTGGTTTTCCGGTCGCTGTCCATCCAACAGATCCCAGGACTGTGTATGTGGCGCTCGAGGAAAGTGACGAATACCGCATGAGCGTGGACGGAAAGTTCTCGGTCTGGCGCAGCCGCGACGCCGGCGACTCATGGGAGCGCCTGACAAAGGGTCTGCCCGAAAAAGCCCACCTGGTCATTCTGCGCGAAGCGATGGGCACGGACAGCTTTGAAGATGCCGGGATCTATGTTGGCTCGAGCACAGGGCAGCTGTTCTACAGCCGTGACTCAGGCGACAACTGGGAGCTTATGGCCGACTACCTTCCGCCCATTCAGTCGGTGGAAGCGGCAGTGGTCGAGATATAAGATCCCATCCCGAACAGCCTGGACGGAGGCATGTGCCTCCGTCCTTTGTTTTAATAACTGATGTTACGCACCTATCTGCGAGTTCAAACAACCTGCGGAGTGTAGATACCCCGAGAACAAGGGTGCGGACCCTTTGGCACCCGCACCCTTGTTCTCGGGCTTCTTCAAGATATTCTGCGTAAGGTGAGTTAATAACTGATGAACAGCCAATCGGGTAAAATTCACCAATCATCCGGAAATGGCACCTATACCTCAAATTTAATGATGCCCGAACTGACCGACGGCTTTCAATCCCTGCCTCCTGAATACCAGCGTGTGCTTCAACTGGCGCAGGACCAGTACCGCATCCGTGTGGTTCCGCTGCAGACGCTGGTCGGAGGCTGGTCAGGAGCGGTGGTCTATCTGGTCAGCGTTTCGTGGAGTGAAAACGGGCGCGTCGAGCATTGCATCCTCAAACTGGACCGTAAAAGCAAAACTGCGAAATCCGACGAGGTCACACGCCACAATGCTGTGCTGAGTAAGTCCACGCCAGAGTTTGCCCGCACGCACATTGCAGAATTGGTCTTTGACCGCCTCGAGCACGAAGGCGCCATTGCCATCTTTTATCGGATCGCCGGACAATCCCTGTTCAAGTATCGTCCCTTAGCGAACTATGAACGAGAAAACCAGCTTAAAACTATTTTTGCACAAACCAACCATGTGCTTTTAGATAAGTGGAATGCCAACTCCATATTTGAGCAAGCCGTTCATCCCCAAAAACTGCTGGAAAAATGGCTTGGTTTTCGGCTGGAGGCAGGTGGGAATATCGAACGGTTTTTGAAGGAAACATGTCAGGTCGACTCGCAGATTGCAGGCTTGCTCGTCAATGGACATGTGTTTCCCAATCCATTACTTTATGCGCGTAAAACAGAGGTGTGGGACAAGACCCGCTCGATTGATATCGCAACAGGATTTATACACGGCGATCTGAATACCAATAATATTCTGGTCAAATTTTCCGAAGATAAAGAATCTCTTGAAGGCTATTATTTGATCGACTTCGCGCTCTTCAAGGAAGGCATGCCGCTGTTTTACGACCAGCGCTATCTGGAAATATCCTATTTGATGCATGCCATTTCGCAAATATCTTTCTCAAAATGTGTGAACTTTCTTACTCTTTTAGCAGTTACAGATATTCCTGACCCTCGAAAGGTGCCGATCGAACTGTCAGGAGTCAGCGCAGTGATCGGGTCGGCGCGAGGCGCATTTGAAGAATGGGTGACGAAAAATCATCCGAGTCTGCATGATGACTTGTGGGGACAATACTGGCTGGCGGGAGTCGCCGCGGGGTTGGCTTATACCCACAAAGCCGGTCAACCCCATGAACAGCGCCTGGCGGGATTGATTTACGCCTGCGCGAATCTCAGACGTTACACGGCTATATTCAAGTTGCCTCTGCCAACGAATGTCGAACTGGTCTACGATGAGAACCAAGCCGACAAAGACTCACCCGGCACATTCAAAGCAAAAAGACTTAAACACAATCTCCCTGCTCAACCCACTCCATTCATTGGGCGTGCATCACAAATCGCCGCGTTAAAAGAATTGATTCTTAACCCAGATGTACGCCTTATCACCCTCCTGGGACCGGGCGGCGCCGGCAAGACCCGTCTCAGTCTGCAGGTGACGCAGGAATCTCTTGAACATTTTCCAGACAGTGCGTTCTTCGTGCCGCTCGCTGATGATACTGATTTGAATCAATTCATCTCGCGCGTTGCTCAGCAGCTCGAGGTCCGCGAAGGCGGGCGGCCCCTGCTGGAAAATATTAAAGACTATTTGCGGGATAAATCGCTGCTGCTGGTTCTCGATAATTTCGAGCAGCTCATGTCCAGCGCGTCGATCGTTGCCGACCTGCTGGCTGCTGCGCCGCAGCTAAAGATCATCACCAGCAGCCGCATCCCGCTCAAGCTGCACAGCGAGCATGAGTTTCCGGTCCCGCCATTGGAATTGCCTTTGGCTGCAAACGATGGCAGCGTGGAAGATTTATTGGAGAACGAATCCGTCCTTCTGTTCGTCCGACGCGCTCAAGCAGTCCATCCCAACTTTGCCTTGACAAAGGACAACGCTTCTGCCATCGCCGAAATCTGCCGCCGTCTCGATGGGCTGCCGCTTGCCCTTGAGCTGGCCGCGGCTCGCGTCAAACTCCTGCCGCCGCAGGCGATCCTCACACGGTTGGATGACCGTTTCAAACTGCTGACCGGCGGGGCACGTGACCTGCCGTCCCGTCATCAGACTCTGCGTAACACGCTCGAATGGAGTTACAGTCTGCTAACCGGAGAAGAGAAAACTTTATTTGCGCGGCTCAGCGTGTTCGTAGGCGGAATCACGCTCGAAGCTGCCGAAGCCGTGTGCAATGCTGATGCGAAGCTCGATGTTTTCGAAGGATTGACCTCTCTTGTGAATAACAGTCTGCTTCGGCAGGACGAGGTCAACGGCGAACCGCGCTTCAGTATGTTGGAAACGATCCGTGCCTACGCTATCGAACGTCTCGCCGAGAGCGGTGAAATGGAGACCCTTCAGGCCAGGCATGCCTCCTATTTTGGAGATGTCCTCCTCCAGGTCCAGCTTCAGCTGTACTCCGACAAAGCCCTGTACTGGCTGAACTGGTTCGAGCAGGAGAATGATAATATCCGGGCAACCCTGAGCTGGTGCCTGGCTGTGCCGCAGGGAGGCGAGATGGGCGCCAACCTGATCTTTGCCCTGTTCTGGTTTTGGTACCGGCGCGGCTACGCCATCGAGGGCAGGATCTGGGCGGATCGATTCCTGGCTACACCGTCCCTGCAATCCCCTTCACCGCTTCGAATGATCGTGCTCGCCGCCAGCGGTATGCTGTCCCTTTGGCATGGAGAACAGGAGATGGCGCTCACCCGGCTGCAGGAAAGCCTGGCGATTGAATACCGGATCGAAGATGAGTTTATGACTGCAACATTGCAGATGGCAAACGCGATCGCCTACATCAATATGGGCCGGGACGCTCAGGCCAAATCTATGTTGGAACAGTCCCGGGCCTTGTTCCAGGGGCTCCAGGTGGCTCCGTTCATTGCCATTACTACGATACATCTTGGCAACGTCGAGCTCGGCCTGGGGAATCCTGAACAGGCGCGCGCCCTGCACGAGCAGGCCCTGGCCATTGCCCGTTCCATCGGCGAAAGCTGGATGCTCTCCTTTGCGCTCAACAACCTGGGAGAGGTGGCCCGCGTTCAGGGACAGTATGAACTGGCACGGAAATATTACAAGGAAAGTGAAGCCTTGTTGCGCGCTACCGGCGACCAGGGCGATCTGGCTCGTTTTGTGCATAATTTGGGGTACATTGCGCAACACGAGGAGGACTTCGAGCTGGCTGAATCCCAATTCAGAGAAAGCCTGGCGATGTTTAGGCGCCTGGGCAATCGGCGCGGAATCGCTGAATGCCTGGCTGGATTAGCTGGCTTGATAGCGCAACAAGGACACACGAAACGGGGTGCTACTTTGCTTGGCGCGGCAGAGTCACTCTTGAAAGTCACAGGTGGCGCGTGGTGGCCCGCCGACCGTGTGGAAGTGGAACGCAACCGCGAGATGCTGAGGTCCGCCTTGGGGGCAGATGAATTTGCAAAAGCTTGGAAAAAAGGCGAAGAACTCACTCTAGATCAAGCGATACATTTTGCATCTGATGAATCAGAAACATAATTTCAATGTTGGCTCAACAAATGAATTGAGTCTACGCGTCAGTGTTGCCACCTGTAACCGCGTGCTATTCCCTCATCCTCAAGACGGGGCCTGGATGCTGGCGCTGGAACGCAGGGCGACCGCAAGGAGGTATGGCGAAGATGACGTCCGTGTATGGTCTCAACCCTTCGGCGGCGCAGTCCGTATCTTCGATCCTGCTCCATTACAGGGGATGGTCGGCGAGCTGCAGTTCGACAGCGCACGGTCGCAGCGCGAACAGGATTTTCGCATCCAAATCCGGCCCTCCCAATGGGAGCAGGTGAAGGAGTATTGTCTGTCCCATCTTGGAACCCAGGAGGACCTGCAAATCGAATCGAGTCCTGATCGGGAACTGACGGAGGAGTTCGCCGAAACAATCGATGTCAGCCTGAAGTCCGATCAATACAAAGTCCAACCGCTGGGATTTGTGGTCGAAAACAACCCGGTGAGATCGGATAATATCCATGCCCGCGGCCAGCCTACCGTGCGGGTCTACCGGATATTTGACGTGCGAATCACTGACGCTGCTCTCTGCGGGACCATGCTCGCCGTTCATCAGCAATATACCGACCAGGAACTTGGTGCCTGCGCCTTGAGGGATGCAGAAAACGGCGGCAGAGGACGCGTAAATTCCATCCTGACCCTGCCGCTAGAGAGGGTCATCGACACCTGGCTAGAACTCCCACCTGAAATGCGTTACAGGAAGATCAAAGTGGAAGGCCATGAACTCGACGAGAGCATGCTGGCAGTCCTTTGGGATATCGAGGTTCCGCAGTATGAAAGGATATGAGTGAGTGTCATTGCGAACCCCCGGGAGGCAGGCTCATAATGTCGAGGCACAGTATCGATCCACGCCCAGGCTGCACCGTCCCTGCTATGGCGCGGCATGGATACTGCTGGCATTGCTTTTAGCGGGCTGTCTCACTCAGCCGAACCTGCTGCCGCAGACGGATACACCTGCCGTGACCATCACGGTACTTTCATCGACTGCGACCCCAATCCCGCCTACGCTTACTTTCACAGCAACATTTACAGCTTTACCGTCACAAACATCCACGCCGGAGCCCGCTGACTGTCTTAAGCCGCCGGACGATTACACGCGCGTCGAGGTGGAAGGTGGAACGATCAACCTGCGCACACTTGCGATGCTGTCCCATGCGCAGGAACTGTATGGCGGTGAGCTGGAGATCGCCGGGCATGCCATCACACAGGGAAGCTACACCGACAGCGTCGCGGCTTCCTTTGGAACGCATATGGGCGGGGGTGCGGTCGATCTCTCAGTCATACGCCCAGGCACCTATACCGTGTTGTGGAATGACGTGGAACCGCTGATCCGGGCGCTGCGTACGGCGGGCTTTGCAGCCTGGCTTCGTGACTACGGCGAGCTGTATCCAGACTCAGCCATCCATATCCATGCCATTGCCATTGGCGACCAGGAATTATCCGTGCCTGCTCGGGATCAGCTTATCGGCCCATCCGGCTATTTCCGTGGTTACAGCGGTTTGCCAGCCGTGAATGGCATCCCTACTCCAGACCGCCACGGCGGCCCATTCCTCTGCCAGTGGATGATCGATCTCGGGTACCGGGATTTGCGTCAGTAGGGATGGACAGCTGTCCATCCCTACGAAATTACCTTTTCAATGTCCGATACTTCACGCGATGCGGGGTCATATCGCACTTGCGAGATAAATCTCGCGTTACCGCTCAACGTTCTGCATTTCACCCGATGGGGAGTGAGATCCCTGCCAAACTTTTCCTGCATCATCGTTTCGTAATCGGACCAGTTGCCAGATCTATCCTTGCATATCCGCTGGTCGAGTAGCCCCGAATGCTCTTTGAGGGGCATATCGAGACCAGAGGTTTACAAGGAACATTCTGTTTTCATGTTGCCTGTTGGTCTCGACTGCTTGCGTCTCGACCAACGATTATCTTTTCAACGTTCTATACTTTACCCGATGCGGAGTCAAATCCTTCCCAAATTTTTCCTGCATCATCGCTTCGTAATCCGACCAATTCCCCAAATACATCTTTGCAACCGAATCGCCTTCGAAGACGATCAGGTGGGTGCAGATGCGGTCAAGGAACCAGCGGTCATGGCTGACAACCACCGCCGTCCCTGCGAATTCTTCGAGAGCCTCTTCGAGGGCGCGCAGGGTGTTGACGTCCAGGTCGTTGGTCGGTTCGTCGAGGAGCAGAACATTCGCTCCTTCAGTGAGGGTCTTGGCTAAGTGGACGCGGTTGCGCTCGCCGCCCGAGAGGATGCCCACTTTCTTTTGCTGATCGGTGCCAGCAAAATTGAACGTAGAGACATAGCCTCGTGCGTTGATCTTGCGTTTGCCGAGTTCGAGCGTATCGGCGCCCTGTGAGATTTCTTCGTAGACGGTCTTGTCAGGGTCGAGGGTGCGGGATTGGTCAACATAGGCGAGTTTGACGGTCTCGCCGATTTTGATCGAGCCGCTGTCGGGTTCTTCCTGCCCGATGATCATCTTGAGCAGAGTGGTCTTGCCTGCGCCGTTCGGACCCACGATCCCGATGATGGAGCCTGGGAGAACC
>DATFET010000124.1:0-4863 GCA_035250835.1 Anaerolineales bacterium | reverse complement strand
CCCAGCATCCTCCAGAGCGCGGCAGACGCGTTCGCGACGTTCCGTCTGATTAGGTGCCAGACCATGAACGATCAAGGGCTCTGTGACGATCTCTTCAATGGTCTGCGTGGGGTTTATCGACTCGTATGGATCCTGGAAGATCATCTGGATGCGTTGGCGGATTTTTTTACGCTCCTGGTTCGTCGCATGGGTGATGTCAACGCCATCGAAGATGATGCTGCCTTCAGTCGCCTCCTCGAGGCCCATCAGTGTCAGGGAGAGAGTGGACTTTCCACATCCGCTTTCGCCGACCAGGGCAATCACTTCGCCGCGCCGCAGCTGCAGGTCGACGTCATCCACAGCATGGACGAAGTCATCGCGCCGCGAGAACCAGTCGGGCGCACCGGCCTGGAAATATTTCTTCAGATTCTTTACCTCAAGAATAATATTGTCTGACATAAATGATTTATACATGGCTCATGATTCAGACGGCATCATCTCTGCCGGAGACGACGGCTTGAGCACAGCATCGACCAGATGACAACTTACAACATGATCGCCGCCGTTCAATGGATAGAGCGCCGGCATTTCAACGGTACATCGCTCGAACGCCAGCGGACAGCGCGGTGCGAAGCGGCAGCCGGCCGGTAGTGCATCCAGTTTGGGAGGATATCCAGGAATGGAAGACAGACGCTTGCCGGGTTGAGAAAGGTCCGGAAAGGCTTTAAGCAGTTCCTGGGTGTAGGGGTGCCGCGGCGCATTGTAGATCGTATCCACGCCGGCATATTCAGCCGTCACACCGCCGTACATGACAAGCACCGAGTCGCACATCTCTGCCACCACACCTAAATCGTGTGTCACAAAGATCACGGCCAGGCCGAGCTTCCTGCGCAGTTCATCGAGCAACTCCAAAATCTGCGCCTGGATCATGACATCCAGCGCGGTAGTGGGTTCATCGGCAATGACCACCTGCGGGTTGCACGAAAGCGCCATGGCGATCATGGCGCGCTGCCGCATCCCGCCGGAATATTGATGAGGAAAATGGTCCTTGTGCTCCGCAGAGATTCCTACAAGTTCCAGCAATTCTTCCACGCGCGAGTCCACAACCCCTGCTGGCATCTCAGGGATATGCAGGCTGATCGCTTCCGCGATCTGCTCGCCAACCGTGCGGACGGGGTTGAGGGCATTCATGGCTCCCTGGAAAATAACGGAAATCCCAGTCCACCTGATCTCCCCCATCTCCTCTTCACTCAGCGTCACAAGGTCCTGCCCACGGAAGTAAATGTGTCCATTGGCGATCTCTCCCGCTGCAGGCAGCAAACGCATCAATGCCATCGCCAGGGTCGTCTTGCCGCAGCCGCTCTCCCCCACCAATCCAAGCAATTCACCTTCATGTAATTGGAAGCTGACGTTATGGACCGCCTTTGCGACTCGGCCATCGTTCACATAATTGACCGATAGGTTTTGGACATCCAATACGACCGGAACATCTCTTTTGACCCTTTTTATCACAGGCTGGAGTTGCGGCTCATTCTGGACCGTTTGCCTGCCCGGCATCAGGTGATGTGTTTCCAATCGTGGATTCAGCACCTGTTCGAGTCCGTGCCCAAGCAGAGTCAGGCCGAGCACAACCCACACGATCCCAAAGCCGGGGGCGACCAAAGCCCACCACGCGCCGGCGCTCATCGCCCCGCGGCCGAAAGCGAAGTTGAGCATTTGTCCCCAGGAAATGGCGGTCGGGTCGCCCAGCCCTAAAAACGACAGGGTCGATTCGCTCAGGATTGCCAGCGAAATGACCAGGATGGCATTGACGACCAGCAGCGGCATGACCAGAGGCAGGATATGCTTGCCGACGATGTGGCGGCTCCCTGCGCCGATGGCGCGCGCCCGCAGGACGAACTTGCGGCTCTTCACCGCCAGGGTCTGTGACCGTACAATGCGCGCGGTTGTCGTCCAGCCCAGGAGACCGATCACGAAAATAATGTTCAACATACTGGGCTTGGTGAGCGCGACGATCACCACGATCAGCGGCAAGTCCGGAATGACCAGCATCATGTCGGTGAATCGCATCAACAGGTTTTCGGTCTTCCCGCCGGCAAAGCCGGCACCGATCCCGATCAAGCCTCCGATGATGATGGAGATGAAGGCTGCGAAAAAGCCAACGATCAACGAAACGCGCGCCCCATACATAAAACTGGACAGCACATCCTTGCCCGCGTCATCCGTCCCAAACGGATGTTCCGGAGAAGGCGGGTTATAGATCTGACTTGAATCGATCCCTTCAAAGGACTTGGGGTCATAGGGAGCAAGGACCGGGGCGAAGACCGCAATGAAAACGATCACGACCAGCATGATCAGGCCAACAACTCCCATTCCGTTCTTGCGGAAGGATTTCCAAAAGCCGAGAAACGGTGAAGAGCGTACGGATGGTTTTAGTTCTGTGGTCTGGACTGCCATAGGCTACTCGATCTGTACCCGCGGGTCGAGATAGGAATACGTCAGGTCGGCGATCAGGTTCGCGATAATGACCGTCACCGCGATCAGCAGGAACGCTCCCTGCAAGACCGGGTAATCCCGCCGGACCACCGACTCATAGATCGCGCCGCCCAGACCTGGCCACGAAAAGACCGCCTCAATCTGGATCGCGCCGGCAACTGTAAATCCCAAATTGATCGCTATGACTGTCACAATCGGGAGCATGGCGTTCTTCAAGGCATGATCCTTCAGGATCTGGAACGTGCTCAAGCCCTTTGCCTTTGCCGTCAGGATGTAATCCTCCGATAGCACATCCGACAGACTCGAGCGCATGATCAGCATGTATTCACCCATAAACACAATGGTATATGTCAACGTAGGCAGTACCATGTGTTTGGCGATGTCTAAAAATTGATACCAGAATGGATAGTTCCCGGTGCCCGGCGTTGCCTTGCCGCCGATCGGGAATCCGTTGTAGCTTCCCCAGAAGAGCAGAATAATTCCGAGCCAGAAAGTCGGAAGGCTCCAGGCAAGCAGGCCGGTGATCAGCACGCCATAATCAACCGAGGTTCGCGCCTTCCAGGCCCCAAAGACACCGAAAGCCACCCCGACAATGATGGCAAGAATCTGACCGACGCCGATCAGGAGAATGGTATTCCATAACCGCTCGCCGAGAATATCCTGCACAGGACGGTTCTGGTGAAAACTGATCCCCAGCTCACCTCGGACCAGGTTTCGCAGGTAAATAAAGAATTGGGTATCGAGAGGATTGACCGCGCAGTCCCCAAGCTTGAGCGGATTCAACGACTCGAAGCAATTGATCACCGGTTTATCCAGCCCAAAACGGACTCGTATTGCTTCGACCGCCTCCTTCTTGAGACGCGGGTCGTGCGTGCCCGCGCGGGCCGGGTCGCCGGGCAGGACACGAAACAAAAAAAAGTTCAGTATGAGAACGAAAAGAATCGTAAAGGCCGACCACCCTATTTTTCTAATGAGATGGCGGTAACGTTTCAAGCGATACTCCGAATGATTAAATTATGTGCATCGGGTAAAGGGGCGGCCCACGTGGGCCGCCCCTTTACTATCATTTATTGAACGGGTGAGACAACTAACAATGAGGTGATATCAGAAAGCTCAACTTTGGGCTGGTCAGTGATCCAGCCGGTGAATCGATCCTTGCGATATGCTTGAACATTCTGTTCATAATACGGAATGATGTACACCACGTCATCATGCACGATCTTCTGCATTTCCCAGACAATTTCCTTGCGCTGGTTCTGGTCGAGCTCCGTTGCCTGCTGGCCGAACAGATCATCAAACTCGGGATTCGAATACCCGCTCTCACTGCTGCCCGTGGGGATCTCGTCCGTGGTCATCACGCTCAGGAGCAGGTTCGGGTCGGGATCAGAACCCCAGCCCCAGATGATGATGTCAAAATCAAAAGCCGGGCAGCAGACGGAAGTCAGCGCATCAGGATCCATTGCCTGCGCTTCAATCGTCACACCGATCTGTGCCCACATCTCACTGAGGAGCTCTGCCAGGCGCGGCGAGTCGATACTGTCACTGGGCCAGTTGAGGCGGAAGGTCAGAGGCCGCGAGCCGTCCGGCATTTCGCGAACGCCATCTCCATCTGTATCCGCATAGCCGGCTTCATCCAGGATGCGGTTTGCCTCCGCCACATCGTACGCATAATCCTGGATGCTGGAGTTATACCAAAACCCCAAGCCATCCGGTAAAAGGGCTGTGCCAGGGGTTCCGAGGCCGAGCAGGACGACATCGATAGCCTTTTGTTTATCGGTCGCATGCGCCAGCGCCAAACGGACATTGCGGTCCAGGAGCGCAGGGTGACCGGTGCAGACGCCATCTTCCGGTGGGCAATTCTCCGGTGTGACCTGATTGATGATGATATCAGTAACACTGGGTGAGAAAGGTGCACCTGTCACCACTTCAATGTTGGCATCTTCCCTCAGACTGGCCACGGCGGTATTGGGCATCTCGGTGATCATATCCACCTGGCCGGTCTTGATCGCCTGCACAAGTGCATCCTGGTTCTCAAAGGTCTGGAAGATGACTTCATCGACATTGGCTGAGCCACCAAAGTAATCCGCATTTTTCGCCATATGGACGAACTCGTTCTGCTTGTACTCCACCATCCTGAACGGCCCGCTCCCGATGGTGGTCACATTTTCGAATTCAACTGCATCCTCGCTTTCCCAGACGTGTTTGGGTAAGACGTACAGGAATACGAGCTGGGCGTCGATATTTGGAATGGCTTCCGAAAGGGTGATCACAACTTCATTGTTTTCGGTTGCCTCAATACTGGAGAAGTAATTGGTGTAATCTCCCATCCACGGGTAGTCCTCCGTGTTCTGGTACAACAGGTAGGAGAACACGACATCTTCTGCTGTT